>JBEQCC010000115.1:0-7041 GCA_041639455.1 Pelosinus sp.
GTATGTCATCAGGAAATGGCAAATATGATTCGGCGTACCCAGGAGCTTAAATCAGATGTAATTGGTTTTGGTTACTATATAAGACCAGAATTTACAAATTATCAAGACTTCTTGCAGTATCCTTGGTTTGAGGAGTATGGTCATGCAAAGGTAAATATTACAATTGATACAAAGATTCGTCGTACGGGCTTAATGATACGAACCTATCCTGTAAAATAAAATCATGAGAGGAAGGTAAGAATGGATTATATGTTTTTAGCAGCGGCGATATTGTCGGGATTTCACGGATATACATTCTCTCAATGGTTGTGGAAGAATGAAAACATGGTAGGGGCAGTTGGGGTATTGCTGCTAGTCTTGATTTGTATAGGAGTGCCGATTTTTCACATAATGAATAATGGGTAATGAATGTATTTAGGTTTTTCGACCATACTAACAAGTGAGAAGACTTGTGCTAAATGGAGGTCAAAGTCCATTTGATGCCTAGTCCGACTTATTCGCTGGATAAAGTAAGTTAGGAGGTAGACAGATGCGTGATAAAAGATGGTACGCTATAATTGCCTTGGTAGTAATCATCGTTTTTGCTGTGAGCGGGTGCTCTATGATGAACAATCCTCAGTCAAAACCGGAGCAGACTCCTGCAGTGCCGCAAAAGCAGGCAAGTGAAGGAAACGAACCTGAGATTTTGGTGTTTATGCATGAAACAGGTGAAAAGAAGAAAATGAAAATGGAAGAGTATGTGGCTGGTGTGGTAGCAGGAGAAATGAAAAATGATTGGCCAGTTGAGGCTCTAGCGGTTCAAGCAATACTCGCGCGAACCTTTACCCTGCAAGCAATGGATGAAAAAGGTGGAGTTCCTGCAAGAGGAACTCAGGCATCGACAGACATTAAGGAATTTCAAGCCTATAATGCAAAGGCGGTAAATGATAGTGTTAAGAGGGCTGTTGAAATGACTAGAGGGATGGTGATTACCTATCAAGGAAAGCCGATTAAAGCTTGGTTTCACGCTTCTGCGGGAGGGATAACAGCTACTGCGAAAGAAGGGCTTAACTTTAAAGACGAGGAACCTCCCTACATTCAATCTGTTACTTCTCCTGATGAATTAGCTCCTAGTGATGTTCAAAATTGGACGGCTTCGTTTACAAAAAAAGAAATGATGGATGTTATGACCAAGATGGGGAAAACAGCTGATACTATCGAAAGTGTAGAGATTGGAAAAAAAGGACCCTCGGGTCGTGCAACTACTTTACTAATTAACAAAAATCTGGAACTATCTGCTCCAGAGGTAAGGGTGGGACTTGACAGTACAAAACTTAAATCCATGTTGTTAGATAAGGTGGAGGTTACCGGTGACACTGTCGTCTTTAGCGGCAAGGGATATGGACATGGTGTAGGAGTGTCCCAATGGGGAGCAAATAACTTAGCAAAAAAAGGCAAGAAACCAGAAGAGATAGTCGGGCAATACTTCAAAGATGTAACAATTGAAAAACGTTGGAACTAATCAAAAACGGCCAGATTTTCTTCTGGCTGTTTTTCTATGTAATATACATAGAAGTTCTCGGTATAAAGATGTAGTAAAATGCAAAAAATAGTAATTGCAGGAAGGAGGAGTGACATGAGAAGGATAAAATGTCCTAGGATTCGAAAGTTATCAGCCGATAGGCCTGAAGCCTCCATACAACAAGCTGAGAGGCAATTAACAAAATTACAGCAGATGACCAGGCAAAGCACTGTATTTGGTGAAGAGATAGGAGATCTTGTTGATCAGTTACGCCAAGTTGCCGCTCCCTCCTCTGAACCTTTTATCTTTACGAGTATTTTAGAAGAAAATAAAAAACTATTGCAAACCATTTTTAAAGACTGCGGTGATATTGAATTTCGTAATTTTGATGTGGGCGAGAAGAGCGCATTACTCGTTTATCTTGAGGGCATGGCTGATACTTCCAATCTAGAAAGAAATGTAATTAAACCGCTGATGAGTCAGACGGGACCCGATAATACAAATACAGATAAGCTATCCGAAATTTTTACGATGAAAAGTATTTCAGAGCATATCTTAGGTGCTTCTTCTGTGAGTGTTTTAGCCAAAGCTAGCGCAGCCATTGATGCAGTGATGATGGGAAATGCTCTTCTTTTAATCGATGGTCTTTCTGAGGGGTTGGGCATTTCTGCTGTTAAATACGTGAAACGTAATATTGGCGGAGCCAATAATGAACATATTCTTAATGGACCCAATGAAGCGTTTACTGAAGGTCTTACAGATAATATTGTTTTGATACGCCGCCGTTCTCGTGATACTAATATTAAAGTGCAGATACTAAAGATAGGAGAGCGTACAAAGACTTCCGTTGCTATACTATATGTAGCAAATTTAGTAAAGCCAGGTTTGGTGGAAGAGGTAGAGCGTCGCATCAGATTGATTAACACAGATAAAGTATTAGCTTCCGCTAAGATTGAGGAGTTTATCGTAGATCATCCATGGTCACCCTTTCCCCAAGTACAAACAACAGAAAGACCGGACAAAGTTCTTGCGGCGCTATATGAAGGAAGGGTAGGACTCATCGTGGATGGTACACCAGCTACACTGCTAGTCCCCTGTACTTATAACGTCTTGATGCAATCACCAGATGATTACACGATACAGCCAGTAATAGCCAGTTTAATTCGCTTGACTAGAAATGTGACGGCCTTTATTGCTATTTATTTACCCGCTATCTATGTTTCTGTAGTCTCATACCACCCGGGAATGTTACCGACTACTATGGCAATTTCTGTAGCAGAGCTGAGGGCGCGTACTCCCTTTCCTTCTTTTTTAGAAGCCATTATGATGGAGATTTTATTAGAAGTGTTCCAAGAAGCTATCGTTCGTCTACCCCAAAGATTGTCTGGTGCTGCCACTATGCTTGGTGCCTTTGTTGTCGGGACAACGATAGTACAGGCTGGGTTAATTAACCCATTGTTAGTAGTGGTTGTTGCTATTACTGCCATTTCTTCTTATTCTATGCCTTCTTATTCTTTTAATTTGGCCTTGCGTTGGCTGCGAATCCCCATGCTAGTTTTAGCATCTATATTAGGACTATACGGCGTCATAATAGGAATATTAGCGGTAACAATACATGTATGTTCCCTGCGTAGTTTTGGTGAATCCTATATTGGAGGATTATTTGATAGCAATCTTTTATCCGATTGGAAAGATGGTGTAGTCAGGTTGCCAGCTAAACTACTAAAAGAAAGGCCTAAAGAATTTGGTTCTAAGGATCAAACTAGGAGTGGTGAGGAGGATGGCTAATCTAGAAGCGAAAAGGAGCATGTCAGCATTTCAGTTAGCAATTGTTGTATTTGTGACTTGTATCGGTGCTCAGATTATGCTGACTCCCCGCGCTCTAATTGCGCAGGCGAAAAATGGATCTTGGATAAGTGTCATAATCGGTGGAGTACTTTTTTACATAGCTACATACTTAATGCTAAGGTTGGGGAAAAAGTATCCGGATGAGACGATAGTAGAGTATGCCCCACGAATTTTTGGGCGCATGGGTGGGATTTTTGTAATTGCTTGGCTCAATCTTGTATTTTTTTTACAAGTTATAACCATATTTTATGGTGTAGGAAAAATTATAACTTTTTACATGTTTGATCGGACACCACCTGAGGTAGTAATTTTAGCTTTATTGGTGTTATGTACTTATTGTGCACTGCAAGATTGGGGAACTATTTTGCGTATACATCAATTCTTATTTGTAATAGCCTACAGTATATTACTTATCGTATGGCTGACCAGCATTTTAAACTTCCAGCCAGAAAATCTACTGCCTTTATGGCCAGTCGATGTAAAAGGGGTTATTGCCGGCGGTCTTTCCACATGGGGCATGTACGGTGGCTATGAAAGTGTGCTGCTGTTGCTTCCTCTGGTTTACAGAAAAGTGAGTCTTAATAAGTTAGCAAAGGAAGTTGGTTTGGCCTTTATCGGAGTAACTTTATTATTTTTGATTATTATCATTGTTATTATTGGAGTATTAACGGTTGAAGATGCTAAGAATTTACCCTTTCCGGCTTTAATCGTCATTCGCAGTGTGGAATTGCCAGGTACATTTATTGAACGTTTGGAAAATTATTTACTTGTGACTTGGATACCAGTGGTGTTTGATACCTTGGCGGCTATGATGTTTTTTATGGCACAAATATGTATGCGACAGTGGCGTCACGCTGATCATCGTCCAGCCCTATTACTGTTAGTACCCATAATCTATGTAGGTAGTGTGCTAATTGATAATCCCCAAATATATGACCAGATGGGTAAGTTGACAATGTGGGTAGGTCTAGCATTTTCTTTTGTGGTGGTTCCTATGGCACTGTTACTCTCTTGGTGGCAAAAAGGTAAGGTGGGAAAGGACTGTGGCTAAAAAGAAGTGGATTAGTTGCTTACTAATCATTTGCGCATGTATCGTTACAGCAGGGTGCTGGGATATGCGGGAATTGCAGGATCGTAATTTTGTATTGGCAGTGGCAATTGATAAAGCCGATGAAGTGAAAGAAGTAGAAACCTTTTTCCAACCCAATGGTACGAAACGGTATCGTGTAAGTTTACAAATATTAAAGCTTGCTTCAGGTGGGGAACAAAAGGAAGAAACGAAGACCTTTATCAAATCCAATACAGGTGAGTCTATTTTTGAGATGGTTCGGGACATGTTGGGACAAAATAGCAAGTCTCTATGGTTTGAACATATACAAGTAATTGTTATTAGTGATGCAGTTTTAAAAGATGTGGGATTATCGGAAATTTTGGATTTTTTTAAACGGGATGCAGAAATGCGTTCTCGGATTAAAATATATGTTACATCTGGGAAAGCTCAGTCCATAATTGAATTCAATCCTCCTTCAAAGGAACCTGGTGGTGTCTATCTAGCCAATATTATCCGCCTGCATCTTAAAAATGTTCATGTTGCTGGATCACGTACTGATCTTGGATATACGATTCAGTATTTTGATAATAAAAGTAATATTCTTTTACCGCGGATCGAAATGGCTGACAAAGTGGTAAAGCTAAGTGGTTCTGCTGTATTTAAAAAAGATAAGTTTATTGGTTATGCAGATGAGTATGCTGTGGCAGGTCTGAAATTTATGCTAGGTACTGAAAAGTCCGCGGTTGTTACAATTGATTCTCCTAAAACCCCTGGTTATCAAGTAGTATTCGAGCTCTTTCGTCATGATACTAAGCTAACACCACATGTAGAAAACGGGGTCATTTATTATACTGATGATATTACTATGTATGGAAATATTGGAGAGCTTCAAGGTGATACTAGCCTAAATGATACTCTAGATCCAGAGTATCTCCGTATTCTGGAAGTAGCATTTGCGGAAGAAATTAAACGTACTATTTACTATGCTGACAAAGTTTTTAAAAAAGATATGAAGGTAGACCCTGTCAGTAGGTTTGCCACTAAATTAAAGAGCCATGAACCGAATACTTGGGAGCAGGTAAAAGACCAATGGGATGAGTTATATCCTACCATTCCTTTATATGTTTCTGTAAATGTGTCAATAAGAAATATTGGTAATCATAAGTAGGATGTATAAGTATAAAAAGTTCATTAGATTGTCTGTAGCAAGGTTATGCTGTGGAGGTGGTGGAGTTTTGGTATTCTTAGGAAATTCTGCAATCGGCAAAAGGTCCAAGGTTTGTTTAGGAGGTATTCTTATTATCACGATCAGTCTGTTTATTAGTGGTTGCTGGGATCAAAAAGAATTACAGGAAAGACTTTTTGTTTTGGCAGTGGCGATTGATAAAGCTGATGAGGGAGGAGATTCTAAGGAAGAAAAAGATAAAAAGTCTATTGAAAACTTTGTGCAGCCTAATGGCAAAAAACTCTACCATCTTAGTTATCAAATATTACAGCTAACACCTGCAAGTGGCAGTGGCGAAGGATCAAGAAAGGCATCAATATCTACTTATGTTATTTCCGGTACTGGTGAGTCTATGTTTGAAATGCTGAGGGATATGTTAGGGCAAGTCAGTAAAGGTTTTTGGTTTGAACACATTCAGGCCATTGTGATTAGCGAAGGAGCTGCCAAGCAGGGAGGGTTGCAGCCCCTCATTGATTTGTTCCACAGAGATACTGAAATGCGCTGGTTGATAAAACTCTTAATTACTTCAGGTGAGGCGAAAAAAATTCTGGAGTTTAAGCCACCTAGCGGTGAGCCGGGGGGGATGTTCTTGGCTCGAAGTCTGCGATTATATAAGAAAAATCCTCATGTCCCAGGCTGGATTCCAGGTTTAGAAGAGGCTACACAAGCAACTGATAATAAAAAAACAGTACAAATCAGCCGGGTTGAATTGGTGGAGAATATAGTAAAGATAGGTGGAACCGCTTTATTTAAGGAGGGTAAATTTGTTGGGTATATAGATGAGTATGCCACTAAAGGAACGGCCTTTTTTAGTGCTTCGGAAAAGTCGGCTATCATTACCATCGAATGCCCCGATCATCCTGGTAAGATACTTGCTTTTGAACTCCTTCGTCATGAGACAAAATTAACTGCCCATGTCAGCGGAGAGGATATTTACTATACTCTGGACATTGGGATGAAAGGTAATCTTGGTGAAAGTCAATGTGGAATTCAACATGACGCAATGGACGATGCAATGGTTCAAAAAATTGAGCTATTAGTAGCGGAAGAAGTAAAGCGTAATATATTATATGCTTTTCATATTTACCAAGGGTTACAGGTCGATCCAGGAGATTTCGCTGCTAAACTAAGAGCCCATCAGCCATTAGCTTGGGAAAGAGTAAAGGAACACTGGGATGAAGCTATATTCCCTAATGTTTCTTTACTTCCTTCTGTTAATGTAACAATAGAAAATATTGGATCTCATAATTAAAAGTAAGCAGCCTTTTTCCTGCTTACTTTTATGCTACAAGGACACTTATCCCATGACTATACTGAACAACCAGAATGCGATACCTGCTGCAGTATAGCCTATGGCTGTTTTATGAGCCATATTCGCTTCACGTGCTCGAGCATTATGTTTATCTAATAAATTTC
>JBEQCC010000116.1:0-7035 GCA_041639455.1 Pelosinus sp.
ATCGTCATATCCATGATTTTTGAATTTCCTTCTTCTACTACTTCGGTAAAAGTACCATCGATACTATCTTCTTCAGGAATTATGCCCGCCAAATTCTGGAATAGCTTCAAATGAGCGACCATAATACTGGCAGATTTGCTTACAGCTTCTTCTGGTCTGATACTTCCATCCGTCCATACTTCCAGAGTTAATTTATCGTAATCAGTAACGTTCCCGACACGAGTATCAGTAATCTGATAGTTAACTCTCTGAATGGGTGAAAAAATGGAGTCAATCGGAATAATACCGATCACATGATCAGGTTTTTTATTCTTGTCTCCAGGGACATAACCCCGACCACGTTCTACGGTGATTTCCATTTTTAGCGATCCACTAGCATCAACTGTCGCCAAATGTAATTCGGGATTTAGAACCTCAATATCCGGGTCAACAAGAATATCTCCTGCTGTAACTTCCCCTTCATTCAATCGTTCAATTCTCAAAGTCTTTGGTTCATCATTGTGCATTTTTAGACGCAACGTTTTTAAATTCAGGATAATGTCGGTAACGTCTTCCCGAACACCTGGAATGGTAGAAAACTCATGAAGAACGCCTTCAATTTTAACCGCTGTAATTGCGGCCCCCTGCAGGGAGGACAGCAATATACGGCGTAAACTGTTGCCAAGGGTAGTACCATAACCACGTTCTAGTGGTTCACATACAAACTTGCCATAACGATTGTCTTCACTTAGTTCTACAATTTCAATCTTCGGTTTTTCGATTTCGATCATCTGGAAAAACCCTCCTCTTTGCGTACGATTAAGTTACGCCATACCCACGGTTGAGGGCAAATGCGGATTATCTTCAAAAACACTTTGATTATCTGGAGTATAATTCGACAATCAAATGCTCTTGAACTGGTGTATCAATTTCCTCACGAGTGGGGTAACGCAGTACTGTACCATTCATTACCTCTTGAGTTGGTCTTTCCAACCAAGGTGCCACTGTTTTGTGAGCAAGAGATTCTGTAAGTTCTTTAATTAATGGTGATTCTTTACTGGATTCATGAACCGCAATAACATCACCAGGTTTAATTAAATAAGATGGAATATCTACTCTTTTCCCATTAACAGTGAAATGTCTGTGGGTAACCAATTGTCTGGCTTGCGTACGGCTTGCCGCAAAACCAAGACGGTATACCACATTATCCAGACGTCTTTCCAGCAATACCAGCAAGTTTTCGCCGGTAATGCCTTTTTGACGATCTGCTTTGTCAAAATAGGAACGGAATTGAGTTTCCAAAATTCCATAAACGCGACGTGCTTTTTGTTTTTCTCGTAGTTGAACACCATACTCGGAAACTTTCTTACGAGTTTGGCCTTGGCCATGCTGACCAGGTGCATACGCACGTTTACCTATTGAACATTTGTCCGTATAGCATCTTTCGCCTTTAAGATATAATTTTGCGCCTTCACGACGGCATTGTCTACAAACAGGTCCTGTATATCTAGCCATGTATATTTAACACCTCCCGAAACTTCTTATACTCTTCTACGCTTAGGTGGACGGCATCCATTATGAGGTACAGGCGTGCAATCTTTAATAGAACTTACTTCTAATCCAGATGCCTGTAGTGATCTAATGGCTGCTTCCCGACCTGAGCCAGGTCCTTTTACAAAAACTTCAACCTGTTTTAATCCATGTTCCATTGCCGCTTTAGCAGCTGTTTCTGCTGCCATTTGAGCAGCAAATGGAGTGCTTTTGCGAGAACCTCTAAATCCAAGTCCACCCGCACTAGCCCAAGACAAAACATTACCCTTTGTATCGGAAATAGTCACAATCGTATTATTAAAAGTAGAACGAATATGTGCTTGACCATGCTCAATATTCTTACGTTCTTTTCTTTTTGGTCTAATAGCTTTCTTAGCAACCAATCTTTATCCCTCCTCTACTACTTTTTCTTTTTCGCTCCAACAGTCCGTTTTGGACCTTTGCGGGTGCGGGCATTCGTCTTAGTACGTTGACCCCGTACAGGAAGCCCCATACGGTGACGTTTACCACGATAACATCCAATTTCAATCAGACGTTTAATATTGAGTGCTTGTTCACGGCGTAAGTCGCCTTCTACTCTATGATTCTTATCAATCGCTTCACGCAATTTCACAACTTCTTCTTCTGTTAAATCCCGGGTACGTGTATCAGGATTAATCCCAGTAGCTGCTAAGATTTCCTTGGAAGTTGTAAGACCAATACCAAAAATGTATGTTAAAGATATCTCAATTCTTTTATCACGCGGTAAATCTATTCCGGCAATACGTGCCATCTATAGTACACCTCCTATCCTTGCTTTTGTTTATGTTTAGGATTTTCACAAATCACCATTACATGTCCATTACGTTTAATTACCTTGCATTTTTCACAAATGGGTTTGACCGACGGTCTCACTTTCATTTGCCAGTCCTCCTTTTCATATATTCACGAACTCGCGCTCTTCGATTTCTACCGAAAGCATCTTACCTTACGAATCCGCTATTTGAAACGGTAGGTAATACGGCCACGCTTTAAGTCATAAGGCGTAAGCTCTACAGTTACTCTATCCCCAGGTAAAATCCGGATAAAGTTCATGCGGATTTTACCTGAGACATGCGCCAATACGACATGCTCATTCTCCAGTTTAACCTGGAACATAGCATTAGGCAAGGCTTCGACAACCGTACCTTCAACCTCAATTACATCTTGCTTGGACACGAGATATCCCTCCTAGTCCGCTTATCACAGATTCTCTGGCTTGTATAAAACCTGAATGGCGTGGCGAACTTCCTCATCCGTAACTTTTATACCAGATTGAATCTTTTCCGCCACACTTTTGGCAATAGAATTAAGAACATTAACATGCCGGATATTTTTGCGTTTAGGATTCACTATTTTTCGATCTCTGCCATTGACAAGCAGGAGATTTTTGTCATTTTGAATCCCAACCACAAGATACATCTGCATCTCATCTCTTCCGGCAATACTAGTAACAAGTTGACCCATTGATATATTCACGACTGACACCAGAGCTGCCTCCTATAACTTAGTTAGAATCTCCGGCTTACCGTCAGTGATGGCAATCGAATGTTCAAAATGCGCTGAGCGCTTGCCGTCAAGAGTTACAACCGTCCAACCATCGTCAAGTGTCTTTACTTCATACGTGCCCAGATTGACCATTGGCTCAATGGCCAACGTCATACCAGCTTTTAATCGTGGCCCACGGCCAGGATCGCCATAATTGGGAACCTGTGGATCTTCATGCATACTCCGACCAATCCCATGCCCAACATAATCACGCACCACACCAAAACCATATTGTTCTGCGTGAACCTGGACGGCATGAGAAATGTCGCTCAGGCGATTACCTATGATAGCTTGCTCAATACCTTTATACAAAGACTCTTCGGTAACATCCAAAAGTTTTTGTACTTCGGCATCAACTTCACCAACAGCTACTGTAATCGCGGCATCTCCATTGTATCCATTTATTACCGCTCCAATATCAATACTAACATTATCTCCAGATTTTAACTTTCTTAATCCTGGAATGCCATGTACGACTTCTTCATTTATTGAAGAACAAATATTTCCTGTAAAGCCATGGTATCCCTTAAAAGCAGGAATCGCACCACGACCTTTAATATATTCTTCGGCTATTCTGTCCAGATCTAGCGTAGTGACCCCGGGTTTAACGGCTTTTTTAACCTCAACCAACGTTTCTGCCACTATTTTACCTGCATCACGCAAGTAATTAATTTCTCGCTCTGATTTAAGGATGATCATACCTACTCGCCCCTCAGACTGTGAACTATATCAGCAAATACTTTATCAATCGGCTGACGGCCATCAATTTCACTATAAAGACCTTTATCTTGATAGAATTCAATTAAAGGCTTGGTCTGGCTGCTATACACTGTTAAGCGTTTCGTAACCGTTTCTTCCGTATCATCAGCACGCTGATAGATTTCACCATCGCATTTATCACATTTACCGTCCTTTGTGGAAGGGTTAAATAGTACATGGAAGGTAGCGCCACAACCTTTGCAGATACGACGCCCCGTCATGCGACTAATTAAATCTTCTACAGGAACATTAATATTAATAACGCGATTTAATTTTATTCCCAGTTCCACCAAGGTACTATCTAAAGCATCTGCTTGTTCAATCGTCCTGGGGAAACCATCGAGAATAAAACCTTTATGACAATCAGGTTTAGCCAATCTTTCTTTCACTATCCCAATAGTTACACTATCAGGTACTAGCTGCCCGGCATCCATGCAAGCTTTTGCTTGCTTGCCAAGTTCAGTTCCTTCTTTTACTGCTGCACGAAACATGTCGCCAGTAGAAATATGGGGAATTTGAAATTCTGCAACTAATTCTGCCGCCTGTGTACCTTTACCAGCTCCAGGCGGTCCCATTAACAGGATATACATTGCGAAGCGACCTCCCTACTTCATAAAGCCTTGATAGTGACGCATTAAAACAATCGCCTCTATTTGCTTCATAGTGTCAAGTGCCACGCCTACCACAATTAAAAGGGCGGTACCGCCAAAATTTAACCCTGGAATATTTGTCACAGCCGCAATAAAATTCGGCAGTATGGCAATACCTGCAAGAAAAATGGAACCTGCAAGGGTGATTCTGGTCATAACTCGATCCAAATAATCAGCAGTCGGTTTACCCGGGCGCAGTCCTGGAATAAAACCACCGTATTTTTTCATATTCTCTGCCATATCCGATATGTTCAAAGTAACCGCAGTATAGAAATACGTGAAGAAAATAATTAAGAGCGCATACAAAATTGTTTGCAGCGGTGTCCCCCACGCAAAATATCCTGCCACAGTTTTTACCCAGGCAATATCAACAAACTGGGCAATAGTTACTGGAAACATCAGCACGGATGACGCAAAGATTATCGGTATAACTCCCGCCTGATTTACTTTCAGTGGGATATGAGTAGAGTGACCACCGTAGGTTTTACGGCCAACTACTCGTTTTGCATATTGCACCGGAATTCTTCTTTGACCTTGTGTAATGGCAATTACCAAAACAATCATGGCCAAGGCAATAATTGCGAATAACAATACATTGAAGATATTAATGGTACCTGCGGTAAGATATTCATACAACATATACAAACCATCAGGCAATCTGGAAACAATCCCGGCAAAGATAATCAGCGAAATGCCGTTACCAATACCTTTTTCAGTAATTTGCTCTCCAAGCCACATTAGGAAAGTAGTTCCTGCCGTAAGTGTCAATGCAATCAATAACGTAGAAGCAATGCCTGGATTAATAATTGCTGCTTTTAGTCCAATCGCCATACCAATTGCTTGAATAAATCCGAGAAGAACGGTGCCGTAGCGCGTAATTTGCGTTAGCTTTTTACGACCTTCTTCGCCTTCTTTAGACCATTGTTCAAAAGTTGGAACAACAATAGTAATCAGCTGCATAATAATCGAAGCATTAATATAGGGTGTAATACTCATTGCAAAGATGGAAAACTTACTCAATGCTCCACCAGAAAACAAATCTAACAAGCCAAATAAGTTACCGCTGGTAAACATTTGTTCAATAACAGAAACATCGACTCCAGGAACTGGAATATGCGTACCAGCTCTGAATACTAAAAACATGGCTAGGGTAAAAACTACCTTTTGTCTAAGCTCAGTGATCTTTAGTATGTTGGACAGAGCAGAAAGCACTTAGACCACCTCAACTTTTCCGCCAGCTGCCTGAATTTTTGCTTCAGCTGACTTGGTAAAGCCATTAGCAAGCACAGTAAGTGATTTAGTCAGTTCGCCATTGCCCAAAATACGTACACCGTCACGAACATTTTTCAAAATGCCACTTTCGATTAAAGCTACAGGGTCAACCACTGCACCGTCTTCAAAACGATTCAAGTCAGAAATATTTACTTCTGCATAGTCTTTTCCAAATTTATTGTAAAAACCACGTTTTGGCAATCTACGGTAAAGAGGCATTTGACCACCCTCGAAACCAGGACGAACACCGCCGCCAGCACGAGAATTTTGACCTTTATGACCTTTACCTGCTGTTTTACCAAGACCTGAACCCAAGCCGCGACCTACACGAGTACGGACTTTCTTTGAACCAGGCGCAGGAGCTAATTCATGTAATTTCATTATTAGCGCCTCCTCTCAATTAGTCTTGTATTTCTTCAACTGTCACAAGATGCTCCACTTTACGAACCATGCCGCGAATAACTGGAGTATCATCTTGCGTTACAAAAGTATTTGTTTTCTTAAGCCCCAGAGCCTTGACAGTAGCTCGTTGATCTTCTGGTCTGCCGATCAGGCTTCTGGTAAGAGTGATTTTGAGTTTTGACATTATAAATTCCTCCTTAACCCAAAAGTTCCTGAACGGTTTTACCGCGAAGTGCGGCTACTTCTTCAGCACGTTTCAATTGCTTCAAACCTGTTAAAGTAGCACGTACCATGTTATTAGCATTCGAAGAGCCAAGAGATTTCGTTAAGATATCATGAATCCCGGCAAGTTCAAGTACTGCACGTGCTGGACCACCAGCAATAACACCAGTACCTTCTGATGCAGGCTTCATAAATACTTTACCAGCACCAAATACGCCGATAATTTGATGAGGAATGGTAGTGCCTACCAAAGGAACATTAATTAAGTTCTTTTTAGCATCTTCCACACCTTTTCTGATTGCTTCCGGTACTTCGCCAGCTTTACCCAAACCAGCACCAACGTGACCATTTTCGTCACCAACAACAACTAGAGCACTAAAGGAAAAACGGCGACCGCCTTTTACTACTTTAGCAACCCTGTTTATGAATACAACTTTCTCTTTCAGATCGAGAGTTGTGTAATCAATTCTGGACATTCATTTACCTCCTTTTGCTTAAAATTCCAGCCCTGCTTCACGCGCTGCCTGGGCCAAAGCTGCTACTCTACCATGATAAATGTAACCACCACGGTCAAATACCACTTTGTTAATTCCTTTTGCCAAAGCACGTGCTGCAACTGCTGCACCTACAGCCT
>JBEQCC010000117.1:0-5770 GCA_041639455.1 Pelosinus sp.
ATTGATAAGGAGGAAATATTAGCGATCTTACATAGTTATAAACTTCAATACAACCCCTATTAAAATTTGTCACCTCTAATGTAGCAAAATCAATAGAATTACGTTTATAGTAAGTTGCTAACTCATGGCATTGCTCAGCTATTTTGTATCTCCCTGTCAATATCCCGTGCAGGTTCTTTTTAAACAATACAAAGGCATTATAATTATAAGCTAGATATAAATCATATGCTGTGTAATATTCTGGTATTTCAAATATAAATTGATCAAGTATAGGACCATCATCTATACTTGGAGTTATTACATGTAATGTGACACCAGCTTTTGTTTCTCCATTTCGAATTGGCCATATACTTGTTAAACATCCTCGATACTGGGGTAAATTGGAAAAATGAATATTAAAAGCCTTTGCATTATTTAAATGTTTTTCTTTTATTATCTTGTCATATTCTAATGAAATCAGTATATCATTTGCACATAGATAAATTTCATCTATTGCATTGTATATGTTAATACCAATTAGACTTGCGGTTTTTAATAATGATGGTTGCCATGTATCTTCTCCATTATCACTACTTATTGGAACTGCTATTATCTCATAGTTTAACTTATTTATTTTTAAGAAATCATATATATATCTTAATGCCTCACAAGCAATATAATTCTTACCAGCAATCACTATCTTCACTTACAATCAACCTCCTTCATAAGTAATTCCCATATATCTTTTTAAATCATTCTCATTACACAAAAGCAGTATCACCATTTTCGCAACTAGCTACTATATTAGATAACCATTTTTATTCTCCATATTTTTTTTGTTTTACCGCTCTATTTATATAGTACCACTCCGGATTTTTTTTCATTATATCTAACATATCATCAAAATTAAATTTGGGGTTAATAGGATATAATTCCTCAATAATACATTTTACGAGTTCAAAATCCTCTGTCGTATCCACCGTCCATCGATGATGACTAAAATCTTCATTACATTTCACATGCTTCACTCGATACCGCTCTGGATGCCTATAAATAAAAGGCGTGACATGCTCCCTGTCAGGATTATCCGTCGCTTCTTTAAAACATTCATCCAATGTTTTATATGAAAAAACTTCGGCATCTAACCCTCGTGGATATTGTTCAAGCCTTACATAGTCATATTGATCCTGATTATTTAAAAAATAAGTAATAGCCTCTTCACATACTGCAGGATCAATCACTGGACAATCTGAGGTAATTCTTACAACAATGTCAGCATTGTGTTTCTCGGCAGCCCCATGATATCTTGCCAGTACATCTTCCTCTGATCCACGAAAATAAGGCACCGAAAGCCTATTGCAAAAATCAACAATGGGCTGATCCGTATCATTAGTCGTGGTAGCAATGACAATTTCGTCGACACTTTTTATACGTCGTAGTCGTTCGATTTGATATTCCAATAGGGGTTTACCCATTACGACTTTCAATACTTTGCCTGGCAATCTGGTAGATGTCATCCGGGCCTGAACGATAATGACTATTTTCACGCTTAAACCTCCTTTTTCTAGAAATCATTCTGCATCTGATCTTTGTTTTTATTCAAATATAATAAACGATGCTGTTGGCATAAAGGGCAGTCTTTGTATCCTGATATTGTTCAGACCTAAAGTTTCTTTAAGCGCCACAGTCTCTCCTGGCCAATCAGGATGATTTAATTCATCAAAGGCAACCACACTACCTTTTGTAAAATGTTCTTTACAAAGTTCTAAACATACTTTTGTCGGTTCATAAATGTCAAAATCAAAATACGCAAAAGAAATTATAGTTTCAGGATGCTCTCTTAAATATTTTTTGCAAGTTAAAGTAGCATCTCCTTTAACTAGTTCATATTTTTTCATATGTGAAATAGGGCTTACATTTTCGTGACTTCTTAATATTTTATCTAAGTAAATTTCATAGTCTTCAGTAACAGACATATCCCCCTGTTTAGTTAAAGAAATGTTATCGTTCTCGGATACAGATGGAAATCCTGAAAATGTATCAAAACCTACAATTTTTCTATTGTAGTTAAAAGGCTCCAGCATGCCCCGAAAGCTTTCAAATAGTGCTAAATCTTGTCCCCATCTAACACCAAATTGAAATATTACGCCATGAACATCAATTATTTTCTTATAAACTTCCCACATAAACATGATTCTAGACATCGGTTGACGCCTTGTAAATAAACCTAAGTGGCTAAGTTTCTCATCACTCGGTATTGGACAACTTTCATATAAACTCATAAAGCTTTCTGAATCCAAAGATTCCTTTTCACTTTTCACTACTTGCCATTTATTCATTACCATATATTCCTCCTAGAAGTTTATAAACTAATTTAAGTTATTATATCTATCAATCCGTTTTCACTAAGCTTCTCAATGATGGAATACAATTCATCAATAGGTACATTAATAATATTACTAATATCTAAAATGTCATTGCCGCCGTCGGCATAGACCATAAAATTCATCATGTTTCTAACAATATCGGCAGTTAATTTAGTGCTCAAAGTAGGATAAAGTCCTCTTTTACCCATTTGTGGTTCACATAAACAAGTACTTTTGTATTTTTCATTTTTCTCTAAAGCAATTATCATTTCTTGCAGAAGCTCGTAGCTTCCATCTAACCCCTTTGGCGTAACCAAGGTCAAATTATCCAAAGAGGTATGGTATTCGGGATAAGCACCATATTTACTTCGCATAATACTTACAATCGGCAAATCCACTCCCGGACTGCAATACTGGCGTTCATCGCTGCCACGTTCTAAATAGGAATACTTGATACAATCTGGATGCTTATGTCTCATAACATGTGAAGCAACTTTATCCGCCAACGTGTTACCATATCTAGATGATAGATAAGAAAATGCTCTTTCATCTCCTACACAACTAACATTAAACCCTGCAATAATATTCTCTTTCATTTCAACAAAATTTCTGCTCAGATACGTAATCGATCCAATTGTTTCTGGTATAAAAACGATTCGATATGTGTATTTTCGCTTAGGCAATTCTAAAAGCCATTTTGCTAAATAGGCTGTGACTACAGGTCCTGATAATTCATTATTTGCCATAGAGGGATGACATAAATAGGTTGAAAGGAAAATTTCCTGTTTTGTTTCTCCTGGTATGATCATTTCCCCATAGGTCAAACTACCCTCTTTTAAATCGCTATCAATGACTGCGTGATATTTACCAGGAAGCAATTGCTCACGCTGTTCATGGGATAAACAAAATCCCCAACGTTCCTTATAATAGGAAGTTATATAGGGAATAGCATTAGGCTGCCATTGTAGTGAGTATAGATGTTGGTCAAGATCGGCAAGCTCCAGCCATTGATCTATTGGTGTGGAATAGCCCATTACATGTAAATTGTTATTTTTGAAATCAACAATTTTATTTCCTTGTTGATCAGCAATGTAAGCATCACGAATATTCCATTCTTTCGGTACCGTCCAATCAAAGACTTCAGTCCCCGTTGGCACTTCATACCTAGTAAGCGGCACTACTTCGTTTATTATGTCTAAGGATTGTCTTATACCATTGCCAGTAATACTTCTGCAAATAGGGAATAGCTTAACTAAGAGATTATACATATCTAATCCTTTGCTATCATCAACTTTCTCTGTCACTTAACATTATCTCCCTCTGTAATTGTTTCTGCCAAGATTAAGTGCGGGCTGATCTCGGACTCAACAAATAATATGGATCTTTTTCTAACAGTTCTATCGTCGTATTAAAAAGTTCTTGCGCACTTACAGCCATCACTTTTCCTTCTCCCAAAGAACTGCTTTTCATAATATTATTTTTCAGTAGATACTCCTCAAGGCGGCTTACATCCAGTTCAACGATACGATCAAGATAACGAACAAAAAATGTTGCAGAATCGTTATATATATCGCCGTTGCAGCAAATCTGTCCAGTAAAGGTTTTCAGATATCGATAATTTACGTCATATAATTGCTCGATATGATGCACATAAGTGCAAGCAGCAAGATTGACGCCGAAAAATACAATTTTCCCATTCATATGGCGTAATTTGCCGAAAATAGATTGATTATCAAAGGAATCTTTGCCAATATCCAAGAAATACTCTTGTTTAGCACCACGAATAGCTGCTGAAAAGATTGGATGTTTTGTCCTAGCCACGCCAGATTTCTGGCGAAAAAATTCAGTCAATGTGCCTACCGTTGATTTTGTATCTTGGATATCAAAAATTTCATTTTTACAAAAGCTATAGCTAAACGCAGGCATTATCAACGTCCCTGATTGACCAACCGCTTTCGCTAGTTGCTCAACTATGGAATTTAAAAAATAATCTCTATCTAGGGTAGCAATTTTCCCCAAAACACTAATGTCTGAATGAACCAGGATATGATCCCCATTTTCTATCCCCACCTGACAAAGTGCTTCTTGGATATCTGCTGGATATAACATATTACTAGAAGTTTTATATAAGGGCAGTTCCATTAACTTCACTCTCCTACCATTCCAACTACTTGCGCATACTGCACTCTTTCTGGTACTGCCAGCAAGTTAATGGAATAGGTTTTGTTGCCAAATTCATCAATATTTACAATTTCATATCCCAATCGTTCAAACAGTTCTTGAACAGGCATGTTTTTTGCGGTAGGAAAGTAATTGGTAATCATCTCTGTATAACCAATCTTGTGCATTTCCTTCTCAACATATTCTAATAATTGATCTTCAATCTGTCGCCCCATAACGCGACAACTCATTAAGAAACTGTCCATTGTAACTGTATGTAAGTCTATATGAAGTATGATAACCGCTACCATACCATTATCGCCAAATTTATCTTCAACAGCTGCAATGAATATTCTATACCGTAAAGATTGTAGCATTAATCTAATGTCTTCCGAAGAATACCGTTTAGTAGTTACATTAAATTGATTCGTTTTCTGCGTAAGTTGTGCAATACGCTCTACATCTTGCTGGCACGCTTGCCCTATTTTTATTGTTGTAGCTAGCGAACGTAAAAAGGCCTCCGCATTTTTAGCATATTTCAAAGCTTCCGACCTCTGGGCATTCTCCTGATACATTCGTGTTTTTTCTATATCTTCATTTATCACATTACGCACAAAAAAGTATCGATGCCAAAGGTCGATAGCAAAATTTTCGAGATTAGTAGTATCTACTGGAAAATCAGGTACTTCTACTTCGGGTACTAATTGTTTAATAGCTTCTCGTTCTACCGGATTATCATCCACAAATACGATAGAATCTAAACCAATATTTAATTCCTGGGCAACTTGCCTAATATTATCCGCCTTATCAATCCAGTTAATTTTTTTTATTACAAAATCTTCTTCTTTTAGCAGCATATACTGATGATTATTAAATACTTCTTGTACATCAGCTGCATTGTTTTTAGAAACAATGCCTAAGATGACTCCTGTATCTTTTATTTCTTTCAGTCGGCGTTGGAAGTCATAATAACGAGCGCCTTCTTTTATATTGGATAATTCGATACCTTCAACACCGCACTCACCAAGTACACCACCCCAAAGTGTGTTGTCTAGATCCAGTAGTAAGCATTTTTTCCTTCCAGCATACGCCTTCACTATGTATTCAATTTGACGAGCAATTAATGAAGTACCAGCATTAGAGTACTTGATTCCTCCTAAATACCATAGCTTTGGAGAATAAAATTTAATCTCGCCAATTTCTTTTACTAATTTTTTTAAGTGATTGTTTTCAATGATTAATTTTCTAGGAAATATAATTAAAAA
>JBEQCC010000117.1:5780-7034 GCA_041639455.1 Pelosinus sp.
TGTGACAAATTTTATGGGTTTTCGTCATTTTTGTTAATAATAAAGCCCAAATAGTTTCCGCTTCGTACTCTAGTGAAACAACATGGTACGGTCGAATTTTTTTTTCTGGATAATCAATATCTGAAATATAAAAATCAATTTCAGGATGAATTTTCCACACCGTTACTAAATAATTAGCAACGATATCAAGTTCTTCTTGAATTTCTTCGATTGTGTTCCTAGTTTGCAAAAGTTCAGCTGCATCGAGCAAGATAAATACTGCTTTTGGTGAGAATTGATATAAACTTGAACTTTCTTCAAGCAACTCTTGCAGCCAAACACCATATCCAGCAGGAGTGTAAACTTCCGAGAAGTTGGATACCATATTACTAATCATTTGAATATTTGTATTCGATACCACTGCAACCTTCAAGATAGTCACTCCTTGAGATATTTTAGAAAATCACTTATTTTATAAATTTTGGTGATTTCTTCAATAGGAATTATAGCATTAAATGTTTCCTCAATTTCCGATATTAAATATAATTGCGCGAAAGAATCCCAACCTTCCACCTCTTGACGGCTAGTTTCAAGTGACAAATTTTCTAGAGGAACTTTTATGATTTTACTAACAACACCTAATAGTTTTTCTTCCATATATAATGGTCTCCCTTTACAGTAATACGTTTCCTTATTTGTAGTAACTTTGAAGTTTTACTTTAAAACCTCTGTTAGTGCTTTAATAACAACGTCCTGTTGTTCTTCCGTCATTGCTGCATACATCGGAATGCTTATTGCAGTGGAATAATAATACTCACTGACAGGAAAATCGCCCCAATTGAAACCAAACTGGGCGTAATAGGGCTGGGTATGGACAGGAATATAGTGCAAATTTACGCCAATTCCGGCTTGGCGCAATTCTTCAAATACCTGCTTATGAGTTTTTTGTAATTGCTCCTCTTCCAAGCAAATTACATACAAATGATATGCCGAATACGTATCTGGATGCTGCCACGGCAATACTAGCGGTAAATTTTGCAGTGCGTGATTATACTTTTCGGCTATTAGTTGCCGCCTAGTTACAAACTCATCCAACCGCTCCAATTGGCTGCATCCTAATGCTGCCTGTATATCTGTCATTCGGTAATTATAACCTAAACTAATGTGCTGATAAAACCAGGGACCATGCATTTCCTCCGTCATCAGCCCTGGATTTCTGGTAATGCCATGACTACGAAATAACCGCATTCTTTCTGCCAGCTCGGAACTATTGGT
>JBEQCC010000118.1:0-6970 GCA_041639455.1 Pelosinus sp.
GTGCTCTTCCGATCTCACTATATCAGGAATTATGGGAATTGTTACGGGTCTGGCAGAGGCGAATCTGTATCTTACTTATTTGCCAGAGTCTTACAAGGAACCTTATTCCACATCTCTTGCTCCTCAAATGAAAAAGCTTGGCTATAAGCCCCGGTTCTGGTATGCGGGACCCACATCTTGGGAGCGAGTGAAGGACTTTACTTTAGCTCAAGGGTTTGAGGAATTTTATGGCATGGGGGATATAGCGAGTCAGTCTGGCAATGTTTGGGGCTGTGACGATAAATATTTGTTCCAAGCGGTTGCCTCTGGTGTAGATCATCCCACGCCGACTTTTGATGTGGTTATGAATATTTCCAATCATGCTCCTTATACAGTGGATTTAGAGAAAGAGGGATTTGATAGGGACAGTGTAATTAGTGGATTACCTGATAATGTAAAAGAAGATCAGGAGCTTATAAAAAAGCTAGGGCATTTTTGGTATGCTGATAAGGTCATGGCTGAGTTTATTAGGAATATGCGCCAACAATGCCCCGATAGCCTATTTATTATCGTCGGTGATCATGCAGACCGACTCAATATCCAATTGAATCCTAGCTTATATGAACGTTATGGGGTTCCTTTCATTGTCTATGGAAAAGGGATTGATAAGAATGTGTTTTCTAAAGACGTGGCAGGCAGTCATATTAATGTGTCACCTACGATCCTAGAATTACTGTCTCCTCCCGGCTTTGTTTATTATTCACTAGGAGAAAGTATGACACGGGGAAATGAGGTAGGTTTTAATTACGGTTTTTGGGTTACTTATGATTCTATAGGGAAAATCGGCAGCGATAGCAAAGAAAATATGGATGGAATAAAAATGAAATCTGCTTTGGAGGAGAATTTCATTCAACGGGATATTGATGCGAGAAGGGCGATGTCTTGGTGGCGTATAAAAAATGGAAAGAATATGAAAATTATAGAATAATATACAGGACTTAGCAAGGAGAATGTGGAATAAATATAGTTAAATCAAAGAATGATCAATTTTAGAGAGGAAGAATATGAAATGACAAGATCCTTTACGTTATATCGTGATCAATTAATAAAACTCTTAGCGCAAGTGGAAAGCAATGTTGAAAAAAATCCGTTGGCTACTGATGGGATTACGATTATGATTTCAGATAATGATCGTTGTTTAAAAGTGTTTCAAAAGGTTGGGCATGATTGGGTTTATTTGGATCAAGAAGAATTCTGTGAGTGGTATTAAAATAAACCCCGTTCATTTCCTTATATGAGCAGGATTTAAAGTGATAGGAGGAAGCTATGCTGAGTGGAACAGAGCGTAAAAATATAAAAGCAGGCAGCAGAGTAAAAGTTGTACAAAAACAACATCAAGGCACCGGACAACTGACAGAAGGTGTGGTAAAAGATCTGCTTACTAATAGTGCGATTCACCATCGGGGCATTAAAGTTCGTTTGGTAAATGGCACGGTAGGCAGAGTTCAAGAAGTGATTCAATAGTTTGTACTAAGTACCACAGAAGGGGGAAGCATGAGGGATATAATTGTTACCCAATCAAGAAGAAGTCGTAAAAATAAGGAATTGGCAATTAGCAGGAGAGCATTATTTGGTGGCATGAAATCGATAGTATACATTGCAGCCTGGGCCTTCTTATTATATGTATTGCAGCCTTTTATCACGGCGGCAGTATGGTGGAAGGGGTATCAAATATTGCTAGAGAATGCCTTGTCTTTATCTGTCATCAATACAATTTTTACTGTAATAGAATATATCGTATGCTTTGCTATGGTTACCCTTTTGGCAATGCTCTCCTGGTCAGAATGGAATCGTTGGCGCTTATCCCGTCCTGTACAAATTAGTTTATTTGTAAGATTACTAAAATAAGTGAGGCAGGAGAAAGAAGCTCCCGCCTCACTTATTTTAGTAACTCAATGAAGCAGTGTATTTTGATTAATGGAAAATAGAGTAGAGCTGGAAGTTTCGAATTAAGATTCTAGATAAATAGGTGTGAGATATGAAACAAACATATTCCTTACGGGGAAAAGTAAATCAATTTTTAATTATTTTATTACCGATTTTAGTAACACAAGTATGTATGTGTGCTATGACTTTTTTTGATACGATGATGTCGGGACGTGTCAGTCCCAATGATTTAGTTGGTGTTGCCATTGGATCTAGTATATGGATGCCTGTTTTTACAGGGCTAAATGGGATTCTTTTTGCTATAGTTCCTATTGTTGCCCACTTTCTGGGAGCGCAAAAAAAAGAAAAGGTGCCCTTTGCGGTCATTCAGGCTGTATATTTAGCCATAGCAATATCCATTGTAGTTATAGTTTGCGGCTTTTATGTGATACATCCTATATTGGGTAAGATGGAACTCAATGCTTTATCCTATCAAATTGCTCATGATTTTCTGGCAGCGATTTCTTTTGGGATTATTCCTTTGTTTATTTCCACAGTTCTTCGCTGTTTTATTGATACCTTAGGTTATACGCGGGTAACGATGCTCATTTCTATGGCAGCATTACCGATTAATATACTGCTCAATTATGTACTGGTTTTTGGTAATTTCGGTTTTCCCCAATTGGGTGGCGTTGGTGCAGGATGGGCTTCTGCGATTACCTATTGGTGCATTGCCATTATTAGCGTGTGTGTCATTAAAAGCAGAGAACCTTTTAAATCCTATCAGATATTTAGCTCCTGGCATCGCTTTTCTTTCGCAGCCTGGAAAGAGCAGTTAAAGATTGGTATACCAATTGGTATAGCGATTTTTTGTGAAACGAGTATATTTGCAGTGATTACTTTGCTAATGAGTGACTTTAGTGAAGTTACAATTGCAGCTTATCAAGTAGCTATTAATGTGGCGGCCCTGATTTATATGATGCCAT
This sequence comes from Pelosinus sp., assembly GCA_041639455.1. Taxonomy (GTDB): domain Bacteria; phylum Bacillota; class Negativicutes; order DSM-13327; family DSM-13327; genus Pelosinus. The sequence continues at coordinate 2,892 of JBEQCC010000118.1, forward strand.
TGAGTATTTCTATGGCTTTAACAATTGTGGTAGGCTTTGAAGCAGGAGCTAAGCGATATCAAGATGCTAAACAATATGGCTATCTGGGTATTGGAATTGCATTGCTTATGGCTGTAATGGCTGCCATCATATTATATTTTGGCAACGAGCAGATAGCCAGTCTATATACAGCAGATATGGATATTAGGAATCTTGCGGAGCAATTCTTGTTATATGCGATTTTTTTCCAATTATCTGATGCTATTGCAACGCCGGTCCAAGGCTGCTTACGAGGCTATAAAGATGTTCGGGTTACATTTATTTTGGCAATGGTTTCTTACTGGGTTCTTGGATTGCCCCTAGGGTATGTGTTATCTCATCATTCCGGGTTAGGAGCCTTTGGTTATTGGATCGGTTTGATTGTAGGTCTAGCCTTTGGTGCAACTTGTTTATCGGCAAGACTCATAAGAGTGCAGCGTAAATATGGGTATATACCAAATATATAGTGTTCTGTTGCTGTAAAAAAATGAATCGAAACGCGAAGAAATACGAAGCACACGAAGGAGATTGTAGGTCTCTTCGTGTGCTTCGTAGCCTTCGCGTTTCAAAATGTTTTATTATTTGGGGTCGGTTTTACCAAGCTGCTACAACAGAACCTTTAAAGCGTTCATTAATGAACGCTTTTACTTCATCAGAGCGATAAGCTTTGATGAATTTTTGTACAGCTGGATTTTCTTTATCTTTTGTGCGTACAGCAATGATATTTGCGTAAGGGGAGTTGATATCTTCAATGGCAATTGCATCTTTAGTCGGTACAAGTCCAGCGGTAATTGCGTAATTGGTGTTAATGGCGGCAACATCCATGTCAGCCAGGGAACGGGGGATTTGTGCTGCATCTAATTCTTTGATAACAATTTTTTTAGGATTCTCAATAATATCAGTAACAGCGGCCTTCAGTCCGATTTCCGGTTTTAATTTAATAAGACCAATTTTCTCTAGCAATAAGAGAGCTCGTCCTCCATTGGTCGGATCATTAGGAATGGCAACGACAGCTCCAGCTTGTAAATCGGCTATATTTTTCAGCTTGCTTGAATAAATACCCATTGGAAAAATTACTGTGTTGCCCATTGAGACGATATCATAATTGCGGTCTTTAATAATATTGTCAAGGTAAGGTTTATGTTGAAAACTATTGACATCAATATCACCTTGGTTTAATGCTACATTTGGTTGAATATAGTCATTAAATTCAATAACTTCAATTTTTAAACCATCTTTTTCGGCAATTTTCTTGACTACATCCATTATTTCAGCATGAGGACCGGCTGTAACACCCACTTTTAGTGTTTTCTGTTCTACTTTTGCAGTACTTTGTTGACCGCAGCCAGTTGCTAAACCTAGAATAAGGACAAGGGATAGGAAAAAGGAAATGGATTTTATTGATTTTTTCATTCACATATGCCTCCTAAAAATATTTTATTTCAATTTTTGCAGTCTTTCGATTGCTGCTTCTAATGTTGCAAATTGTTTGCAGAAACAAAAACGGATAAAACGATGTTTGTCATTGGCATCGTCCTGATAAAAACTAGATCCCGGTACGACTGCAACCCCTACTTTTTCAGCTAAGTGACGGGCAAAGTCTACATCATTCTTCCAGCCAAAAGGTGCTATGTCTGCCATAATATAATAGGCTCCCGCTGGACGAATGCAATTAAAACCGATGGCAGCCAATTCCTTTAGCATAAAGTCGCGACGCTTGCTGTAAAAATCTGTTAATTTTTCATAATACGTGGTAGGAAAGTTTAGGGCCTGGGCGGCGGCTACTTGCAGGGGAGCCGCTGCTCCTACCGTCAAGAAGTCATGCATTTTACGTATGGATCGGCTGATTTCGCCGGAAGCAATCACATAACCAATACGCCAGCCTGTTACGCTATAGGTTTTAGAAATGCTATTGATGGTTATAGTTCGTTCTGCCATGCCAGGCAAGGTAGCCAAAGGAATGTGTTTTATTTCATCATAGATGATGTGTTCATAGATTTCGTCTGTAATTGCCAAGACATCATATTGAATACATAGTTTGGCAATGAGATCCAGCTCTTCACGGTTAAAAACCTTACCAGTAGGGTTATTTGGAGTATTAATAATAATGGCTCTGGTACGGTCTGAAAATGCCGCTGTTAATTCTTCCTTATTAAAGCTAAATTCTGGTGGATGCAGTTGGACGTATTTGGGGGTAGCGCCACATAATACGGCATCAGGACCATAGTTTTCATAAAAAGGCTGAAATATAATGACTTCATCCCCAGGATTAATAGTGGCCAAGAGGGTTGCTACCATGCCTTCTGTTGAACCGCAGCATACGGTGATTTGCGTTTCCGGGTCAATATCAATGTTATAGTCTCTTTTGTTTTTCAAAGTAATAGCATCTCTAAGTGACTTAGTCCCCCAGGTAATTGCATATTGATTGTGATCTTCTAAAATTGCTCTAACAGCGGCCTCTTTTATTTCATCCGATGCCGGAAAATCAGGAAAACCTTGTGCAAGATTAATGGCTTTATGAGCGGTAGCAATACGAGACATTTCTCTAATAACTGATTCTGTAAAACGGCCGGCTTTTTCCGAGGCATACTTACGCAGAGTTTGAGCTTGTTGTAAATTTTGATTCATAATATTGACTCCTTTGCATTAATAATAAAAAAATCTTCTTCATAAAATGAAGAAGATTCTATTTCAAAAATGATCCTCATCTTCCAGGAAATTCCTGTTGGAATTGGCACCGTTCGCGTTACGCGGTGGTTGCCGTAGCTTCGTCGGGCCAATACCCTCGGCTAACTCTTGATGAATGTATGTAGTTGATGAAAGTAATAGTAGCATGAGTTTCTAGCTGATGTCAAGGAGAATTGAGAAAATCGTATCTCTCGTCAATTGATGTGTATAACCGATTATATTATGTATGTATTTTTAGCTCGGTTGCCATTATACTTAATAGAGGCTCAAAATTTTTCTTTGCAGAAAATGGGGATTGCTGCTCCAAGTTGCTACAGCATGGGTTGCAATGAATTATGGCTGGCAGCTATTCTCACAATTGCAGCTTCAGCCGTGATTGGTATTGTTGCATGGTTAGCTGTCAAGCCTGATACACCTTTAGCACTAAAGGAAAACAATAATCTTGAAAAGATTGCATAGGAGAGATGATGGATGTTCAAAGAATTTTCATTTGGTTTTGGTGATGGTGAAATTAAAGTGGCTTTGCCGGAAGAACGCGTGGTAAATGTTGTGGAAGGTAAACCTGCGAAAGCAGTTTTAGATGTAGAAGCTGCTGTTCGTGAGGTACTGAACAATCCAATTGGTACACTGCCTTTAAGGAATGTAATACAGCAAGGTGATAAAGTGGTCATCGTTGCTAGTGATATAACCCGTCAGTGGGTGCGCCATGACTTGTTTTTACCTACTTTGTTGAATGAACTGAATAAGTCTGGTATACCCGATGAAGATATTTCTCTTATTGTTGCACTTGGTGCCCATCGCCATCATACTCATGAGGAAAATGTACTGGCTTTTGGTCAGGAAATTGTGAAACGTATAGCAATTCTACAAAGTCATGCGCCAGAAACGGATGAATTTGTTTATGTGGGTCAAACTTCAAGGGGAAAAGATGTCCACATGAATAAGCACGCAGTAAATGCCGATAAAGTCATTTTAACGGGCGGCATTGTTCATCATCTAATGGCTGGCTTTGGTGGTGGACGTAAAGCCATTATGCCGGGGATTTCCTCTTATAGAACGATTCAGGAAAATCATAGTTTATGTCTTCATACAGTAGTTGGACAGGGGGTAAGTCCAGAATGTACTGTTGGCAAATTGGAAAATAACCCTATGCATGCAGATATGCTGGAAATGGCAGAATTACTGAAACCAGCCTTTTTATTAAATGCAGTGTTTACACCAGAAGGTCAGTTTGCCTCTTTTGTTGCCGGTCATTGGTATGAAGCTTGGCTTCAAGGCTGCAAAACGGCCAATGAGATATTTGGTGTTCCAATAAGCGGAAAAACTGATTTGGTCATTGCTTCTGCTGGAGGATTCCCGAAAGACATCAATCT
>JBEQCC010000119.1:0-6969 GCA_041639455.1 Pelosinus sp.
GGATGTAGCAAAAGAGATACAGCTTGCTCAGGAATATATTGAAAAACTAGATGTCAGGCCTAAAGACCCGGACAAATTGGTCGGGCAGTTAAGTGGCGGCAATCAACAAAAAGTTGTTCTGGCAAAATGGCTGGTTACAAACCCCAAGATTTTAATTACAGATGAGCCTACAAGCGGTGTGGATATAGGGGCAAAAATTGAAATCCATAAAGTGCTGCGGCAATTGGCTAATAACGGCATCGGTGTAATCGTCATTTCCTCGGAGCTGCCTGAAATATTAGCAGTGAGTGATAAAATACTCGTTATGCGACAAGGCAGTATCGTTAGTGTTATCGATAAAAATCTTGCAACCCAGGAAGCCATTTTAGCAAAAGCTTTGGGTGCGTAAAGGGTACCCTATTATGAGAAAAGGAGGATGCACGATGAATGAGTTGCTTAAAAAACGTGAGTCTGCCATGTTTATGATGCTCATGGTTATCAGTTTATGTATATCACTTATAACCCCTACATTTCTGACTTCATCGAATTTACTCAGTATCGTTATGAATAATATTATTTTAGCCATTATGGCTATGGGTATGACGTTAGTGATTGTTACGTCAGGTATTGACGTATCCGTTGGCTCTCAATTGGGCTTTGCAGCCATATTTGTTGGCCTGGTAGCCTCAATTCCTGGTTCTAATATCTTTACTGTTCTGGCTGTGGGAATTGTCAGTGGAATTGTATTAGGGCTTTTAAATGGTATATTGATTGCCGGTGCTGAGATACCCGCCATCGTTGTTACTTTAGGTACCATGAACATTTTCCGGGGAAGTTTGCTATTGTATACAAATGGAAAATGGGTTACTGCATTGCCTGCCTGGTACACAAGCCTTTATAACACTTCCATAATGGGAATTCCCATTCCCATTATCATTTTGCTATTGGTGATTGGGGTAACTTATTTTATTGCGCAGCATACTCGCTTGGGGCGGAGTATCTATGCATTAGGAGGCAATCCCGCCATAGCATCACGGGTGGGTATCAATACAGGAATGGTAACCATGTTTGTCTTTGCTTATATGGGGGCATTAACGGGAATTGCCAGCATCTTATATGGTGCTCAATTAGCAACCGTTGATCCGAATGCAGGGACATCCTTTGAATTAATGGTTATTTCCGCTGTCGTTATCGGTGGTGCAAATGTTCTGGGCGGAAGCGGCAGTTTGCTGGGCAGTCTGATTGGCGTGCTGATTCTTGGTGTATTGCAAAACGGTATTATTTTGATGCGTATAGATCCTTAATTGCAGAATGTAGTAGTTGGATTGATTTTAATTACGGCAGTGACTCTAGATGTTGTGAATAACCGCAAAAAAGAAGAGCGCAAAAAAGTAATCTATGTCGCCGAAGAAGTAAAGGCAGGTAGCAGCATATGATTGGGATAAAGCGGTCTCACGAGTTGATTCTACTGCTGTTTTTCATCGGTTTGATTATCATTATGAGCTTACTGGCACCTTCATTTTTAACAATTGATAATCTTTTATCTGTTACTCAGCAAATGTCAGAATTCGGGGTTTTAGCATTAGGCGTTACGGTTATTATTATTACTTCTGGTATTGACCTTTCTGTCGGGTCCATTGCCGGTTTGACTACCATTGTGATTGCCATGAGTTATGGCTGGTCTGGCAGCCTTGTTGCAGCGATTCTGCTAGGAATCTTGGCAGGAGCATTATGCGGCGCATTTAATGGGGTATTGATCGCGAAAATTGGCGTACCGCCGATTCTGGTAACCTTGGGAACGATGACATTCTTCAATGGTATTGCATTGGTGCTAAGTAAAGGAAACGCGATTTCTGACTTGCCTGAGGAATTTTACTTTGTAGGCCAGGGTTACTTGTTTGGCAATATACCAGTGCAAACCGTAATCTTTCTGGTGCTGGCAATCTTGACTTCCCTTTTATTATCCAAGACACCTTGGGGGAGAAGAGTTTATGCAGTAGGCAATAATTCCGTTGCTGCTGTATTTTCTGGGGTGCAGGTTGATAAAGTACTACTGTATGTATATATTTTTGCAGGTATCATGGCGGCTATTTCTGGTTGGATTATCTCCTCACGGGTTTCTACTGCCAGAGCAGATCTGGGGGCGGTATATGTAATGCAAAGTATTGCAGCTACAGTCCTGGGAGGAACTAATATTGCTGGGGGTTCCGGTACAATTTTTGGTACGGTAATTGGTGTGAGTGTCTTTGCAGTGTTGGCCAATGGACTAAATTTGATTGGAGTAAGTCCTTTTGCCCAAAACTTATTGATGGGCTTGGCTTTGATTGTGGTGCTGCTCATTAACAACATGTCAATTATCAAAAGGAAAATTGCCATCTTTATAAAATTGAATTTCAATTATGCTGGTCGTGGAAATACCCGGTTTTAGGTGTATACCAAAACGAAAGGAGGAACTGTAGGGAGAGCCTGATTCGGAACGGTATCGGGTATTTCAAAAATATAATAATGAGGTGACTTGGAATGAAAGCTAAAAAGACAGTTACAATGTTTTTGGTTTTTATGTTTATTGTATTGCTGTTGACGGGATGCGGCAGCAGCAGCAGTAATGCTCCAAAAGCAGATAGCGGGGCGAAAACGGGCAAGAAAGTAGTCGCAATGGTTCCTAAAGTAATTGGCAGTCCTTATTTTGATACTTGTGCAGAAGGTGCTAAGAAGGTAGCAGCTGAATTTGGCTTTGAATTTCTCTATACGGGCCCAACTTCTGCAGATGCTGCACAACAGGTAAATATCATTCAAGACTTAATTAACAAAAAAGTCGATGTCTTGATCGTTGCTGCGAACGATGCCCAAGCTGTTGCTCCAGCTCTTAAAAAAGCAAAGGCAGCCGGAATCAAAGTAATGACCTATGATGCTGACTCTACACCTGACGCTCGCGACTTATTTATTAATCAAACCACTCCTGAAATACTTGGCCGTCATATTATGGACAATGTAGCGAAAGAAATCGGCGGCAGTGGTGAATACGCGATCTTAACAGCCTCCTTAACTGCCTCAAATCAAAATGTCTGGATTAAGTGGATGAAAGAGCAGCAGGCTGATAAATATCCCAATATTACTCTTGTAACCATTGCACCAAGTGAAGAAGATCAGCAAAAGGCATTTGCACAAACGCAGAATTTAGTGAAAGCCTATCCAAACTTAAAGGGGATTGCTGCTTTATCTACCGTTGCTGAGCCAGGAGCTGCCCAGGCGATTGAACAATTAAACGTAATTGGGAAAATCAAGCTGGTTGGTTTGGCTACCCCCAATGGAATGAGACAATATCTAAAGAGCGGCGCGGCCCAAAGTGCTACCTTATGGGATGTTGGTAAGCTTGGTTATTTGAGTATGTATATGGCAAAACAACTTCTTGACGGGAAAACTCCCACAGATGGCATGGAGGTTCCTACTGTAGGTAAAGTTACTTATAAAGCCGATAATAAAGAAATTATTATGGGAGAGCCTTTAGATTTTACTAAGGAGAATGTAGATACTTTTAATTTCTAAAAGGGATGGGGTATAAATGATTCGTAAAGCATGCCTTATGAAGGTGTTTGCTAATTGTCATGCAGAGTATAAAAAGAGGCATGATGAAATATGGCCGGAAATGGTGCAGATGCTTAAAGAACATGGTGCACATCATTACTCCATCCATCTTGATCCTACCAATAATACCCTGTTTGCCTATTTGGAGATTGAAGATGAAGAAAGATGGAATAAAAGTTCCCAAACCCAGATCTGTCAAAAATGGTGGGACTATATGAAAGATGTGATGGAGACCAATCCGGATAATTCTCCAATCGTCATGAATTTACAAGAGGTATTTTATCAAGAATAAGCTGCAAAAAGGAGCAATTTTGATGGCAAATCGTATTTTATTGAATGAAACTTCCTATTTTGGTGCTGGGTTCATCCATGCCCCATGAGGACGTGAAAAGTAGGCAGTTTAAAAAAGCATTAGTCGTAACAGATAAAGATTTATTAAGTTTAATGTTGCACAAAAAGTAACTGCAGTTTTGGAAGAAGCCCAGATACCCTATGAAATTTATAACAATGTAAAACAAAATCCTACGATTGAGAATGTGCAAAGTGGCGTTAAGAAATTTGCGGTAAGAAGAAGACTTGCTGCGATTAGCAAAGATAGCTTATCAAGATGTATGTATTTCGGGAAAGCCGAAAGATACAAATGAAGTAGAAATTTACAAAAAAGCTTTTCAATGATGAAATAAGATAAAAGGGAGCTGCGTCGTAGTTAAACGTAGCTCCCTTTTTTTGTGTGAGTATAGAGCATATATGTTTTTCAGATGGGAAAATATAAAATTTATTATGAACTACAAAGACACAATGCTGCTGATGCAGCACATTAAGGAGAACATATAAAAACAAAATCGTTCTTGACGAATTAATTAAAGCATGATATATTTGACTCGAAATACAGATGCAAACTTAATTCGCATATGCATAACGAGGAGGGGCTTCTTATTTTAAAAATAAATAAATCGGCATCTAGAACGATTGAATTATTGAATTTACTCGCAATCAGTTCAAAGCCATTGACGCAGCTAGAGATTAGCCAATCTCTGGGTATGCCTAAAAGCAGCACTTATGAGCTTATATATACATTATTGGAAAAGGGAATCGTGGAATTTGATAATGAGGACTTAAGAACTTTCCGCTTGAGTCTCAAAATCTTTGAAATGGGAATGACTGTTTTAGATAAGACTGATTTTCATAAAATATCCCGACCTTTGCTAGAAGAATTAAGTTTCAGAACAGGTGAGACAGTATTTATGGCGGTGGAGGATAAGGGGGCCATCGTATATGTAGATAGAGTTGAGAAAAACACTTCCATAACTACTTCCGCAGGGTTAGGAACAAGAAGACCGATGAATTGTACCGGTCTAGGAAAAGCCTTATTAGCCACTTATTCAATGGAGCGAGTTAAAGAAATCTGGGAAATGCGAGATCAAAAAGCTATTTATACCAACTATACCTTTCGAGAATATAATGACCTAATTGATGATCTTCAGCAGACTCGTGAACGCGGTTATGCTATTGATAATCGGGAAATAGAAGATGAAATATTTTGCGTTGCAGCACCTATCTATGACCGTACAGACAAAGCCATTGGTGCTATTAGTATAGCGTCAATTTATTTAAAAATGGATCAGAAAAAGACAGAAACATTTGGGAAAATGATAATGGAGACTGCATTAGCTATTTCAAAAAGATTAGGGTTTCGTAGAAATCAAACTTATGAAAAATTAATACATTAAATTGTATTAATTTTTCAACAGGGTAATTTTTATTAGCATGAATAGCGAATTTGATTCGCATGTATGAATCAAATTATAATTGAATGTAATAGGAATATAGAGTTATTTTAGATTAAGTCTGACTTGAACTAAGATAGCTGTTATAGAAATAGTTTTAAAGAAAGGAGTGTTATTCGCTAGTATAGGAAAAATTAACTGTTTATTCAATTAATACTAAGAAAATGGAGGGGAAAATAATGCGTCAGAATAGTTCAAAAGTGGTAGACGGTATTGATCGGAGTCCACAAAGGTCATTATTTAAGGCAGCAGGATTAACAGATGGTGATTTAAAGCGGCCATTGATAGGTGTAGCAAATTCATGGGCTGAATTTATTCCAGGACATATGCCGTTAAGGGATTTGGCTGCTTATGTGAAAAAAGGCATTAGCAAAGCTGGTGGAACTCCCTTAGAATTTAATACGATAGCTCTTTGTGATGGTATTGCAATGGAACACCAAGGAATGAAATGTGTACTTCCTAGTCGTGATCTCATTGCTGATTCGGTGGAAATGATGGTTCGAGGTCATGGCTTTGATGCAATTGTAATGTTGGCATCCTGTGACAAAATTATACCAGGAATGTTGATTGCTGCTGCTAGGCTGGATATTCCTGCTATTATTGTTACCGGGGGGCACATGAAACCAGGTGTCTATAAAGAGCAAACAAAGTTACATAGTGGTGATGGTTTTGAAATGGTTAGTAAATATTATAATGGTGAAATTACTGAGGCTGAATTATCGGAGTTTGAAAACGTTGTTTGCCCTGGTGTAGGATCGTGTTCTCATATGGCAACGGCTAATACAATGAGTTGTGTAGCTGAAGCGCTAGGTATGTCTCTTCCAGGATGCGGAGCATCGCCTGCGTCAAGTGGAGAAAAAAATCGTATTGCCGAACTTACTGGGGAACAAATCATGAGCTTACTAGAAAAAGGCATTACGGCTCGTAAGATCATTACAAGAGAAAATGTAGAAAATGCGATTAAAATGGTATTAGCTGTTGGTGGATCTAGCAATGCCACCATCCATTTGCCAGCGATTGCTCAAGAAGCGGGTGTGGATATAGTATTAGATGATTTTGATAAGCTGAGCAAGGAAACTCCATATATCTGCTCGCTGACTCCAGGTGGAAAACATACCATACAGGAATTATATCATGTTGGCGGTATTCCGGTTGTTCTTAAGCAATTGGAATCTTTACTACATCTTGATGCGTTAACTTGTACTGGTAAGACCTATCGGGAAAACTTAGCGTCAATTCACTATGTAGATACTGAAGTTGTCAAAGACGTGAGAAATCCTTATCGCTTTGAAGGCGGAATTGCAGTATTAAAGGGGAATCTGGCAGAAAACGGTGCGGTTATTAAACAGTCTGCTGTTGCGGCGGAAATGATGGTATGTCAAGGTAGTGCCAAAGTATTTGATTGTGAAGAGGATGCTATGGAAGCCATTCATAGTAAAAAAATTGCAAAGGGCGATATCGTGGTCATCCGCTATGAAGGACCTAAAGGTGGGCCAGGCATGCGAGAAATGCTGGGTGCTACTTCTGCAATTTGTGGCATGGGGCTAGACAAGGAAGTGGCATTAGTAACGGATGGACGCTTTTCTGGTGCTACGAGAGGTCCTGCTATTGGGCATAT
>JBEQCC010000120.1:0-6959 GCA_041639455.1 Pelosinus sp.
ACCAACGCGCTGTCCTACATCCAGACAGTTGCGAATGCCTTCCAAGGCTTTCTCAAAAGCCCCTTGCTTACCACGGAATTTATCATTGGCCTCACCCAAACCATCAAGGCTAATACCCACATAACCTACATTTAATGCCTTAATATCTTTTGCTAATTGTTTATCAATTAATGTGCCATTGGTAGAGAAAGTAGAACGTATGCCATATTTCTTCGCATGTTCCACCAATTCAAAAACGTCAGGACGAATGAGTGGCTCTCCTCCTGACAACAACAACACAGGAACCTTAAAGGCGGCACAGTCATCAATAAATTTTTTAGCTTCTTTCGTTGTCAGCTCACCATCATATTTTTTCCCATCTGAATCAGAGTAGCAATGTACACATTTCAAATTACAGGTTCGTGTAATATTCCAAGAAAGTACTGGTCCCATACCTTGCGCAGCACCATGACGTTGTCCATGGACACCGGGAGCATAACGCAATGAATCTCCGAAATTTTCCGTATCGCAAAGCAATTTGCTTACACCAATCATATTTTTCACTCTTTTCTCAATATTTTTCGTTAGTAACATCGCCCAAAAATGACCTACCAACATATACGTTCTTAGCATATTGTAACAGCCTTATATAGGAAATGTCTATACTTAGTCCTTTTTAAATTACATCCTTTTTTGTACTAGGGTGTGTCTGAAAACTAGCGGAATGGTCGATGACGAGTAATTTTTGTGCCAGACGAGGCAAAACTTCGCGGGAATAATGGTTCTTATTTCAAAAAGTTTTAACGAAGTATGGCGCAAAAAACGCCGTCAGTGGCCGTTTTGATAGTTTTCAGACACGCCCTAGTACCTTGTCAGCTTTAAAACGGTGAGATAATGGCAAGGCTATTTTTCGCAGCACAAGACGAAGGAGGGAAGCATACCGGGAGTATGCCGACCGACGACAACGAAGGGGTGCGGAGAATAAACTGTCAGTATCCACTGATTTAGGGCTGATAAGGTACTAATACCATTTGACTGCTAAAATACCTACGTATTCTTTCAACGCCAAACTTGTATTTAGCAAAGCACCTGCGGAAGGCCACAATTGATGAAGTTCAAATTGATTTTTTATATTGCTTTGATAATCCGTTGGATAAGGCAGAGCAGTTACCTGTGCTTTTTCAAATTGCAATACAGACCGTTTCATGTGAAAAGCCGAGGTCACTAAAACAGGTTTTTTAAATCCGTACTTCTCCAGTAAAACTTTCGTATACATAGCATTTTCCGTAGTATTTAGACTTTTATCCTCAATAATAATTTTGTCTTCTGGAACCCCTAAGCCGAGTAAAATGACCTTACTGATTTCAGCTTCACATCCTGTAGTATCCAAGACTTTTCCGCCTGATAAGATAATAGGAATACGCAGCTTTTGATACAACTGAGCCGAAGTTAAAAGACGATTGGCAGCAAAACCTGACAAATGACCTAATCCATTGACATTCGGTGTATCAAGCGTTGCTCCGCCTCCCAGCATGACAATAACATCTCCTTCTACTGACCCTGGAACCTTGTACCCTTTTTCCAAAGCTCCTATTAACCGGTCACTTACCAATGAAATGCTGCATAAATAAAATACCAATGTAAATACCCCTATTATTTTTGCTAATTTCCGATGAGTCCGGAAGGCATACAAACATAAAAAAAATAAGCCCACTATAATAATTCCCGGAGGGAATAAGAAGGTGCTATATAAAAACTTAATAAAATATACCAATGTTTTCGCCTCCATACTGACAATTGACAACCTAACTCTTTAGCCTCATTATAACCCGCCCTCTTGTAATATGCAAAAAATCAAAAAAATATTTCGCTTCCTTAAAACAAAGCCGTTTTGCAACACAAAGCCGCTTACGCCGACACGAAGAATGCAAAGGGTAATACAATAAATATGTCCCTGTATCCTCTGCATTTAACCTTCTCTTAAACTTATCTATTCTATATTATAGGACAAAAATCTTATTATTCAGTACTTCTTCGAAAACATTTTGAGATATCTAGTCATACATTGTATAATCTTACTATTAGTACTTATTTTCTTTTGCATATGATTCGATCTTATATTATATAGAAATTAAAGGAGTTGGTTCTTATCGCTACTAAAATGGTCGCCGTTAAAAATCTAAGCCCGGGTTTGATACTCAGTGATGCTGTCATCACTCCCGCTGGAAAAACGTTGCTGAATGCAGGGGGAGTTTTAAGTCAGCGGGCCATCTCGCTCCTTAGTATGTGGGATGTGAATTATGTCTATATAAATGCGGAGGATGACCACGAGCCATCGGAAAGCCAAGCCACACTGCCGCCTCCATCCTCTTCTTTTGATATCTCTGCGGAATGCATGCAGTTCTTTCAAGAATATGATTCCATCCTAACCTCTACTGACAGCTCCTTTGAATTTGTACGCAATCAAAATAAGGTTCCTGTTCTGGCTCTGAAAAGCACCTCTTTTGCAATCTATTCTTCGATACTGACAACAGGTCCTGCCCTTATGGACTACCTGCTGATTAGCGATTATCAACTAGCCAGCAAGATTGCACGGCACACTGCCATGGTAGCCTATATCTGCGGATTAATCGGCAGGCAGCTCAATTATAATGAAACGGAGCTTAAAGCACTCACCTTAGCCGGACTGCTCCATGATATAGGAAAAATGGTTATTAGTCACGAAAACAGTTCCACTTCGGAAAAAGATCATGTTATCAATGGAGCCCGGCTGATTAAGAATGTAAAAGGCATTTCCGACGAAGTAACCTTAAGCGTTTTACAACATCATGAGTATTTGGACGGTACTGGTTTTCCGATGGGTATTTCCGGTCCAAAAATTCACCCCTATGCTAAAATTATTGCCATTGCCGATATATTTCATTACCATTCCTATATAGAAGACTATTGCAATCCTTTCAATGCTCTTAATGTAATAACAAAGGATATGTTTGGCAAACTCGACCCTACCATCTGTCAAATGTTTACGAAACAGGTTCGTGATTCTTTATTAAATAGTAATGTCATCTTAAGCGATGGACAAGAAGCAACGATTATTTTCTTTTCGCCTAACTCCAATGATCCAATTGTTAAAACTCTCGATCAAAAGCTGATTGATCTATCTGCCGATAAAACCCACAGTATCAATCGGATGTGTACTCCCGATTACCCCTTATCCTAATAAAAACAGGCTTTGTCTTTGTACAAAGCCTGTTTTTATTAGGATCTTTTTGATTTTTCCTTTTATGCATACCTCTTCTTAGGGCAGTAGATTCTTAATCCTGTCTTTAATTTCATCCGGTAAATCCACAGCCGTTGTAAAGTTGACAAAGCCCTTTTCCGGTATAGCCTCTTTAATGATCACGGCATCCAAGGGTTTATACCCCAATACATCAATCGTGCCTATACTAGAGTTATATAACGCCCGATGGAAATCAATAGTTACCTCGTTCCCCACGATTTTGACGCCCAAACCATAACCCGGGTCAACATGACCTACAAATTTGCTAACCATAGCCAAACTGACTTTAGAAAAAATCCATGAAACAATTGGCTTATCGGGTAATTTCTTATCGACGATTTTTAATTTCATAACAGAGCTATCTTTATTATGTTCAAACTGCTTTACTTGGCATATAAAAACCATACGCCCCGCTTTTTTCGTTAAAGCAGTAATTTTCAGCTTATGATCCTCTAAGGACGTGATGGACAATTCTTTTATTTCTTCACTATCTTCTATCGTTGAGGCTAAGTACTCATTCATCACATCATCAGGAACTGCTACTTTCCCTCTTTCTAAATTCCTGAATGTCTGTAAATCCCAAGTTTCTTTTAACACTGCAATAACATGAGATAAATTCGGTATCGACTCTTCGATGCTCCATCCCTTAACACTATTCATTACATGATCTGAAATAATAACCGGCATATCAATCATCTTACCTATTCCCCTTTAGACCTACCATCCTTTTTCCAACTCATTATATATAAATCACATCGGCTATGCAATATCCGAAAAGCCAAAACAGAATATATCCATAATATCCCGACCTGTTCTTTGCATTTCTTTGCGCCCTTTACGGTTCGTTGCTTTTTATATCACTTTACAAATTCTAGCATAAAAAATCGGTCCCCAAGCCGGCGGAACTTATTTTTTCCTTTATCTTCTCTCTAATTGATTATGGATTTGGGTGCGGTGCTTCGCTCTAATCAGGTGGACCCCTTCGAGACAGATGCACCCGGCGAATGATCAAGTCAATGAGAACAAAGACTACTAGTATAAACATGACACCAGCTAGCATAGCGAAAATGACAGATTCGTATTACTTTCATCTTCCAAAAAACTTATACATTCTACAATAAAAAAATTAGCAGCAAACAGTATAATTTCTGTTTGCTGCTAATTTTTTATTGTCTCTGCCTAGTAATAATGCGCACGACTCTTTCATATACGAGATAGTCCCACATCCATTTTACAAATACAACGGCACGATTACGGAAATCAATCAATCGTAAAATGTGCACAAAGGACCAGATAACCCAAGCAATAAATCCATGAGTTTTAAAGCTTCCCATATGCACAACCGCTGCATTACGTCCAATGGTTGCCATGTTTCCCACATCTTTATATGTGAATTTTTTAAGTTCCTTGCCGCTTATCAAGCTGCGTATATTCTTTGCCGCGACTTCAGCCTGTTGTATCGCTACAGGCGCCACCATCGGCAAAGGTCTTTCCCCTTGCATAAATTGAGCTGAATCGCCAATCACAAATACTTCGGAACGGTTAGGCAGCTGCAAAAATTCATTTACGATCGCCCGCCTCATGCTGGCCTGCTCAACCTTTAATGTATCTATCAAGGAATTGGCTTTTACCCCTGCTGCCCAAACTACAGTATAGGTTGGAATCACTTCGCCGCCCTTTAGACTCATTTTTTCCCCATTATAGTCTGTGACCTGTACACACAAACGTACTTCTACATGTTTGCGGATTAAAGTTTCTACAGTAGCATCACGCAATTCTTTTGGCATGGTTGCAAATAATTTGTCCGAAGCCTCCACTAACATAATGCGTACTTCTTTAAAATTCATGTTATGATATTCCTTTACCATAACATGGTAAATCAGTTCCGATAAAGCACCCGCAGATTCCACACCAGTAGGACCACCGCCTACAACCACAAAGGTTAATAATGCTCGACGCTTATCAGCATCTTTCTCATGAGCCGCCAATTCAAACATACGCAGTACATGATTACGGATCATAACGGATTCATCTAAGGTTTTCATACCAAAACCGTTTTTCTCCATAGACTCCATACCAAAATAATTTGTCGAACCACCTGCTGCGATCACCAGATAGTCATAACCAATTTCACCGGTATTCATGGTAACGACTTTATTATCAAAATCCACATCCGATACTTCTGCTAAACGAAAGTCTACATTTTTCTGATCTCTAAATATGGCGCGAACAGGATACGCAATGTCATCTACAGATAATCCAGCTGTTGCTACTTGATATAGTAACGGTTGAAATAAATGATAATTATACTTATCAATAAGGGTAATTTTCACTCCATGCTTTGCTAATGCACGAGCTGTACGAATTCCGCCAAAACCAGCCCCAATAATTACAATATGAGGTGGTTTTACCGCTGTTTCATTTTGCATTTTTTATGTTCCTCCGTCTCTTCCTCTCTTCTCTATAACAATAACATATTCATAAATAACATTCACTCCGACTGACAGGCGATCTAATCTATTTTTTCTTCATAAATCTCCACCGATCATCATTTTCCTCCTTTTTTCACTATAGCAAAAGGTTATCTATCTTATAGCTTTTTTCAATGAATTCTGTCTATTTTTTCACGTAACTTTGCAAGAATTGGATTCAGCTTGTGAATCCAATCAATAACGGGAGGGAAAGTGCTTTCTGTTGATAACTTATTTTTGCATTCTTTTGTCGTTACGAGCGTAGCGAAGCAATCCCTTAATAAGCAAGGGATTGCTTCGCTACGCTCGCAATTGACATATTATATGCATTTTTTAAAATAAAACATTTTGAACCGCGAAGCCGGGAAGAATCGTATCCTTTGCATTTCTTCGTACCTTCGCGGTTCACGCTTTTTTTGTTGTTGATTATTATATATCTTTTTGCATTCGCTGGTGAATCACTCTAGCAACATGTATGCCGCTGGCACTGGCCTGAGATAGACCGCGTGTGATACCTGCTCCATCTCCAATACCAAACATATTCGGAATCTCCGTCTCTAGCTGCTCTGTTAACTTTAAGCGGGAACTATAAAACTTTACTTCTACACCATATAGCAGGGTATCATCATTTGCCATCCCAGGTGCAATTTTATCCAATGCATAAATCATTTCAATGAGATTATCCAGATGGCGTTTTGGCAAAACCAAACTCAGATCTCCCGGTGTCGCGGCAAGAGTTGGCTTGGTAAAGCTTTGGTCTAATCGATGTTCATTGGTTCTGCGCCCTTTTATCAAATCACCAAAACGTTGTACTAGTACTCCGCCACCTAGCATATTAGAGAAAGAAGCAATTCGCTTGCCATATTGTTGAGGTTCGTTAAAAGGTTCTGTGAAGCGATTACTGACTAATAAAGCAAAGTTTGTATTTTTACTATGAAGTTTTTCGTCACGATAGCTATGACCATTCACTGTAATAATACCATCTGTATTCTCTGCCACCACATATCCTTTGGGATTCATACAAAAGGTACGAACCAAATCACCATACTGCTTCGTACGATACACTAACTTTGCTTCGTATACTTCATCTGTAATATGCTGAAACACTTCTGCTGGAATTTCCACTCGCACACCAACATCGACTTGGTTGCTGGAAATCGTCAGTCCCATCTTTAGACATTTTTCAGAAAACCATTCTGAACCGGCGCGGCCAGGAGCTGCAATTAAAT
>JBEQCC010000121.1:0-3528 GCA_041639455.1 Pelosinus sp.
CGGAGTTTACGGCATTGATATGCTGCCTACTACCTGCCATGTATATTTCGGCTCGGTGATGGGTGCAAGTCCTAATGGCCGAAAAGCCTATAAACCTTTGTCCGAAGGAATATCTCCTGAAAAAGGTGCGGACAGAAAGGGACCTACAGCTGTTATTAAATCCGCTTCAAAAATGGATCACATCAAGACGGGAGGAACTTTGCTCAACCAAAAATTTACCCCTTCTGTTGTTACTGGTGACCAAGGGTTAGAAAATATGGTATCCTTAGTTCGCACCTACTTTAATTTAGATGGACATCATATTCAATTTAATGTAATTGATTCGAAAACATTATTGGATGCTCAAAAACGTCCTGAAGAGTATAAGGATTTAATTGTACGCGTAGCAGGCTATAGTGATCATTTCCATAATTTAAGCAAAGAACTGCAAGATGAAATCATAGAGCGAACGGAACAAGGATTTCATTGAAAAGAAGGCTGTCTCTCAAATACAAAAATAGGAGAGACAGCCTTTTGCCTAACAAGGAAAACACAAATTTATAAATCATTAGCAGGGAAAAATGGCAAAAAATTCCACGATAAAATAAAAAATTACTATTTGGTTAGAGGAAAGCATTGATAAAAAATAAAATTAATGTTAATGTATATACAAATTAAAGTTAGTTAGAATAAAATTCGTTGCAGGCAGGGATTACTATCATATGGTTTTCCTTTGTCTGCAACATTTTTTAAAATATGAATGAGGTGAAATGATGAGCCAAAGATTTCAAGAACAAATTAGTGACATCGTATCGACAATTGTTGCCAGTTATCAAGAAAATGCTTTTCCTGTGGCTTCTGCGTCTCTTCCGAACCGGGATAGTATCATTGAGAGTATCCATATGCTTAGGGAATTGTTATTCCCTGGATATTTCGGCAAGCAGAATCTTATTATTGATACAATTGGCTATCATGTTGGTGATTTACTAATTAAAATTCATGAGAAACTTCATGAGCAGATCGGCTACGCCTTAAAACATGAGGCAATTAAAAACGGCGAAGTCACAATGGATGCAGACAAGAGAGCTGATGAAATTATTTATGCATTTTTACGCAAAATACCGGAAATTCGTGATACCCTAATCATGGATGTACAAGCTGCATTTGATGGTGATCCTGCCGCGGGCGATAAAGATGAAATCATATTTTCCTATCCTGGTATTCTGGCGGTGAGTATTCATCGCTTGGCTCATGAATTATATTTATTGTCCGTTCCGCTTATACCGAGGATTATGGCGGAATATGCCCATATTATAACGGGGATTGATATTCATCCCGGTGCTACCATTGGTAAGTATTTTTTTATTGATCATGGAACAGGTGTGGTAATCGGCGAAACAAGTACGATCGGCAACAATGTCAAAATATATCAAGGGGTTACATTAGGGGCTTTATCTACAAGAGGAGGCCAAAATCTACGCGGCGCTAAACGTCATCCTACTCTTGAAGATGAAGTTACTGTATATTCTGGTGCTTCCATCTTAGGCGGTGATACAGTTATTGGTAAGGGTGTTGTTATAGGTAGCAATGCTTTTATTACCAAATCTGTTCCAAATGGTACGAAAGTCAGTGTGAAAAATCCTGAATTACTATTTAAAGACCATTCACCCGAGGATGTAAAAGAAGAGTTTGTTTTGGATTGGGTGATTTAAGAGCGGAGAAAATTAGTGTATAGCGTTAGCTACATAGAAAGCAATGAACCGCGAAGGCACGAAGAAAATGCAAAGGCAGGTTGAAATCAGAGGGATCTTTTAGTCGACCTGTTCTTTATAATTTTCGCGTCTTCGCGGTTCAATTTTTATTAGATGTGCAGTATTTTTTCTATTGATAATAGTAAGAATTCATCCAAATTATGGTGATTTATTGCTAATCCTAAAATTGAGAAAGGAGATTGGAATTCAATAGAGAAAATATTCAAAATAAAGATGCCTGCTTGTTAGAGTGGGGTGAAAATGGTAAAGGGCAGTGGGAATATCTTTGTAGGCTAAGATACTTGGTTTAGATTATGGTAAAAGTAGGAGGCGGTAGGAAAATGAAAAGTTATCAGATGTTCATTAATGGTGAATTTATTGCTAATGAGTCAAGAAAAATGATATCGGTCATAAATCCAGCCACTGAAGCCATTGTTTCTGAAATCCCTGCAGGAACGCATGAGGATGTTGAGACTGCTGTAAAAGCGGCCGAAGAAGCACAAAAATCTTGGGCGAAGCTTCCAGCTATTGTACGTGCAGGCTATTTAAAGGAAATTGCTCAAGGCATACGAGAAAATTCGGAGGAAATCGCCCGTGTAATAGCCGAAGAACAAGGTAAAATATTGCCCCTTGCCAGAGTCGAGGCTAACTTCACAGCTGATTATATGGATTACATGGCCGAATTTGCCAGGCGTTATGAAGGTGAGATCATCGAAAGTGATCGCCCTAATGAAAATATTTTTCTATTTAAATTACCTATTGGTGTTATTGGTGGAATACTGCCTTGGAATTTCCCTTTCTTTTTAATTGCACGTAAATTGGCACCTGCTTTAGTCACAGGAAATACGATTGTCATTAAGCCAAGCAGTGAAACACCTAATAATGCCTTTGAATTTGCCAAGATAGCGGCAAAGACATCCTTGCCGAAAGGTGTTTTCAATTTGGTATCCGGTGCTGGTTCTGTGGTGGGGAATGCCCTGGCTGGTCATCCTAAAATTGGTATGGTAAGCTTTACGGGAAGCGTAGAGGGTGGCATTGCTATCATGAGAGCTGCGGCAGAGAATGTGACGAAGGTCTCTTTGGAATTAGGGGGTAAAGCTCCTGCCATTGTAATGGCGGATGCAGATCTTGATCTGGCAGTGAAATCCATATGTGCTTCCCGCATTATTAATACTGGTCAAGTTTGCAACTGCGCAGAACGTGTCTATGTTCATGAAGCCGTTGCAGAGCAGTTTATTGCTAAAATGACAGTTGCTATGAAAAATGTTAAGTATGGTAGTCCACTAGAGGATGAAACGATTGATATGGGTCCCTTAGTCAGTAAACAGCAATTAGAACAGGTGGAAGCTTCTGTTGCGAAGGCGATTAAAGATGGTGCTACCTTAGTTGTAGGTGGTAAGCGAGCAGACAGAGGAGTAGGTTTTTACTTTGAACCCACTGTACTTACCAATTGCAAGCAAAGTATGGATATTATGCGGAAAGAAACCTTTGGTCCTGTATTGCCCATCGCTACATTCAAAGATTTAGATGAAGCGATTGAGCTGGCTAATGACTCTGATTTTGGACTGACTTCTTCCATTTATACGCAAAGTATTGATGTTGCCATGAGAGCATGTAAAGAGATTAAATTTGGTGAAACCTATGTAAATCGAGAAAACTTTGAAGCTATGCAGGGCTTTCATGCCGGCTGGCGCAAATCTGGCATTGGCGGTGCTGATGGAAAACATGGTCTGGAAGAATATCTCCAAACTCATGTGGTGTATATGCAATATAATCAAAATGTGAAATAAGTATATCC
>JBEQCC010000121.1:3538-6897 GCA_041639455.1 Pelosinus sp.
TATTATGATGGCAGAGAGGTAAAGAAAAACGGCTGAAACGCGAAGACGCAAAGATACTTACGCGTACACGAAGGATACAACGGAATTTGCTACCAAATATGCAGATAATGTTGTACTGCAAGAGATACAACAGCTACGGCGATTCAACAGGATAATCCCAGAAAAATCCCAAAAAAATCGGCTTTATGCCGTTGCTATAAATTTGCACGCTTTGGAATAATTAGATACAATCTATATATAGCAATAGCCATTTGGAGGATATATGATGAAAAAGATAGGACTTACATTAGGTGATAAATGGCTGATTGGGATGCTTTGCGTAGTATCGTTTACAGGAATTATTCTTAGTGTGATTCTCTTTCCCGCTCAAGCCAATACAGTTGCTGAAATTCGGGTGGACAATAAGCTGTTTAAAACCATTACCTTAAGGCAAGGCTACTATGAGGAAATTCGCATTGGCGGCGAGACGGAATATGCCATTATAGAAGTCCAAGATGGTAAGATTCGCATACGGCAAGATGATTCTCCCCGCCAGATCGGTGTACAAACAGGATGGATTAGCAAACCGCCTCAACAAGTCGTCAATTTGCCCTATCGCATTGTGATTCAATTAGTGTCAAATAAATCTTTGGATGTAGATGACATTGCACGGTAGCGATTTATATAATTTAGATCGCAAATTACCAAAGCTTGAACTCGGATTATGGTTCACTTATAGATCAAATTCTTTTTATAGCTAGCGTTGGTGTTGTTTGGTTAAATAATTGGTCGCCCAGCTATGTCTGACGGCTGTACTGCATTCGCAGCGCCTGATGCAAAGATGCGCCCTAATCTTCGTATGCCTTCTTTTAGCAGTTCTTCATTATGGGTGGCGAAGCAAAGACGTATTTCATTGCTTTTGCTTCCATTTGTATAAAAAGCTTCACCAGGTACAAAAGAAACACCTGCTGCCGCAGCGCGTCGAATTAACTCAGTTCCAGAAGCTGGAGGAGTTAGCGTGCACCAAAGGTAAAAACCTCCCTCGGGTATATTAAAATCCATATAGCCATTGCAATATCGCCGGATCGCGCTAACCATAGCATCCCGGCGTTTTTTATATTCCATACGGACGGTAGATAAATGATTTGTCAGGAATTCTTCTCCCAGACAAGTATGAAGAAGAATTTGAGAAAGACTATTGCTGTGTAGGTCGATGTGCTGTTTTTCTTGTGCTAATCGATTGATAACTTGTGGAGCAGCGATGACCCAGCCTGTTCGCAGACCCGGAAAAAGTATTTTTGAGAAAGTGCCTATATAAATTACACCGCCATAGGTGTCGAGACTCTTGAGAGAAGGAGGGGGCTGCTGACCGTAATAGAGCTGACTATAGGGATCATCTTCTACGATGACCAGGCGGTAACGTGCGGCTAATCGAATTAATTCTTGACGGTCGTGCAGCGACATAACCCTGCCAGTGGGATTTTGAAAAGTAGGAATGGTATACATTAATTTGGGGCGATAGCGTATTAGATAGTCTTCAAGCAATTCGAAATTTATATCATCAGATGGTGGCAGGGTTAGAATGCGAGCGCCAGAGGCTTCTAATGACTGAATAGCCCCTAAGTAAGTAGGTGATTCCACAATAACGTAATCGCGTGGTTCTACAAAGGCTTTTACGATGAGATATAGACCTTGCTGTGAGCCGGAGGCGATTAGGAATTGATCAGGTGCGGCTTGTATCCCCTGGAGACTTTGCCATGTTGCTAAGGAGCGTCTCAGAGGAAGATAGCCTTCGGTGGTCATGTGGCCGAAATCTGAAACTTCAAGGTCATATTTACTGGATACGAGAGCTTTTTCAATAATGGAGAGAGGATAAAAGGCTGGATCTGGCATACCAGCTGCAAGAGAAATTGTCTCATCTGCCGTGGGAGTAGCAATTAAAGTACGCAACAGTGATGACAGTGGTGATTTATATTGAGGTGTAAACAATTGTTCCCAAAGAATAGTGGCCGATGACTGATTTGTAAATAATGGCTCAGCAACGTAAGTGCCGCTGCCCACTCGTGTTATTATCAAGCCTCGTTCCTCCAGAAGCCTGTAAGCGTTGATTATTGTGGTACGGCTAACTTCCAATAATTTGACGAGCTCTCGTTCTGGAGGCAGCTTAGCGCCAGCAGAGAGGGTTGAATTTTGAATTTTGGCAGCTAAAGCATTTGCAAGCTGCAAATACATGGGGGCTGAACTAGCTTGGTCAATTCGAATACCACTTAGCATTTTGGTAATATCCATTTATCTAATTCCCCTTAAAAGATAGAATTGGTATTTTAATTATATTATATTGGATATTTACAATTGAATTCCTGCAAGTTATTATAAGTAAAAAAACTGTAAAGTATTGGAGGGATAATAATGCGAGAAAAGGACTTCTGTAAGGGTGTAGGCGACACGATGCCTTTAATAGTCGGGATGATTCCATTTGGCTTGGCATATGGTATTTTGGGAAAGTCCATTGGTTTAACTTCAGGAGAGACCATTGCAATGTCCATACTGGTTTTTGCTGGATCGGCTCAGTTTATCTGTTTGCCGATGCTTATGGAGGGGGCTGGCTTAGCAATGGTTAGTTTTACAACCTTACTAATCAACCTTCGTCATCTTTTAATGGGGGCCTCCCTTGCTCCTTATATGAGTGGGCTATCCATGCCGTTTAAGGCTCTTCTTTCCTTTGGTATGGCGGATGAGACTTATGCTGTGACAATACAGCGTGCACAAGCTGGCTGTTATACGGGAGCCTATCAGTTGGGAAGCAATGCAATATGTTATCTCTTATGGGTGATGTCCACGATAGGCGGTGTTATTTTAGGAGATTACATAAGTGATCCACTTTCTTGGGGGTTGGATTTTGCTATGCCAGCTACCTTCTTAGCCTTACTGATTCCTCGCTTACGTGACAAAGCTAGTGTAGTCGTATGCCTTGTTGCAACTGTGGTTAGCGTCGGGGCTGTTATTTTAATTCCTGGTAAATGGTATATCATTATTGCTTGCTTGGCTGCAGCTATGGCAGGTGGTCTTATGGGAGGGAAACAAGATGCGATTTGAAATTCTTATAAGTATCCTTGCTATAACTTTGGTCCAATTTTTCCTTAAAGAAGTTTCATTTCTTCTTTTTACGCTATAACTTAAAACATTAATAATTCTTTCAAAAGAAATATCCAGCAAAAGCTACTCCAAAGACAATAAGGTATTTTGGAGACTTAGCTTTTACTTATCACTTCAACCATCGAGTTAAAATATATTTTCCTAATAGAGATAAGCCAAGATTTATAGGTAATGCTAAACAAGGGGATTTATGGCATCTTAGAAAAGGCTCTGATACTCTTGTT
>JBEQCC010000122.1:0-6876 GCA_041639455.1 Pelosinus sp.
TATAGTTGCCAATAAACAAAATAGTAATCCTAAACTGGCGGCTGCTGAACTTTTCCAGTCATATTGTATATCTCGTGTACGCAAATATTGTATAGACCAGCCAGCCGACAATAAAAAAGCTAACACCGATACCCAGGCAACTGATATATGAAAAAAAGCAATTCTCACCAATTCACCTAATCCTTCTGCCGGAGGCACGATGTACATTACAGCATATATCACTCCCATAATCCACAAAAGTAAGACGAGCTTCAATTACAATCCCCCCAAAATCAGTCGTACCAAAGATAATCAAATAATATGGATGATGCAATCATCAATACCACATCATAGGATACCATGAACAGGATATCAGATATATCGGGCTTAACATTTATCAAAATCTTAGTTGTAGCACTAATACTACTTAAAAATTGAGGCAATAGTATGGGAAACGTCAATACCGTAAATAATGCATTTTTCCCTTGGGTCTTGGCTACCATAGCGGCAGTAATTGTGCTGGCAGCTGCAATACCAATATCACCCAAAATCAGAACCACCATAAATATGGACCAATGATAAATTTCTACATTCAGAAAAATGATAAATAGTGGAATGATTAGCACCGTCAGAGTCAATAGCATAAGAGTGTTAAACAATAACTTACCAAATAGTACGGCTTGCCCTGGCCCATAAATCTGCAGTGCTATGATAGTGCCCGACTCCTCTTCTTGAACAAAAACTCTAGATAATCCAGCCATAGCACAAAAAAACAATAGTACCCACAATAAAGCTGCTGTAAGATCCGCAGGTAAACTTGCTGCACCAATGGACATACTAATGCTGGCTAAGGATATTAAAGCAAACATAAACAATGCGCTTACAGCATAACGGGTTCTAAACTCACATATTCCATCTTTCATCATGATTGCCCAAATGCAATTAAGCAAGTTCAATCTTATAGTCAGCATGTTTCGCCTCCCATGGCTCATTTGTAGCAATAATGATTGCTGCATTCTGTTCGATTCCCCTGCTTATCATTTGAACTATAAGCTTCTTTCCATCAGCATCTAAATTGGAGGAAGGTTCATCCAACAGCCACAACACGGGCTGAATCGCCAGCATAAGAGCAAATTTTAGACGCTGCCGCATTCCTGTAGAATAGGTACGCACTAATTGCTCCTTATCATTTGCCAAGCCAGCCCTTTGGCAATATTCTTCGATCCGTTGTTGATTGCATTCTATTCCACGCATGCGAGTAAAAAACAATATATTTTCATAGCTTGTTAAATCACCATATAATATAATTTCAGGAGAGATAAGTCCCAAGCAAGCCCGCCGTTCTTCTGCATCCAATTGCTTATTGTTGCTTATAATCTGTATCGCACCTGTCGTTGCCTGATCAAGGCCTGCAATTATTTTTAGCAAGGTTGATTTGCCTGAACCGTTAGGTCCAGTAATGACTAGGCGCTGTCCTGCATTCACTACAAGATTAATTCCCGTAAATAAAACCCGTGTGCCGATACTCTTGCTGACATCCACAAATTTCACACTGATATCTCGATACATGGCTATGCCTCCTCCTATCTTCTACTAAAATATAAATCAGCCCAATGATGGATAAAACTATAAACACAATAAATAATAATTAATTCATGATATAGTTTCTCCGATTTGTTTCGTAAGTAGTCATAGGAACGATAATACTAATAGCCCCAGAAAATCACCAGCCTCCTTCCCCACTGCTGCTTTCTCACGCATTTCCTCCTCATGTCTGCTGTATTGATGAATATTCCATAATAAATTTATTGTCATCAGCACTGTTACCACAGCAGCCATACTCAATATAAATCATAAACTAAGGCTATTTCTTATAACTATCTCACCTTAAAATTCTCTTCTATTTTTGACATTCTAATTTACAATGAAATTCGCATAATTTTCTGTAAATCATTTTAAAATCGTCATAATTAGCCATAAATCAACATTTATGGTAGAATTGACATCATGACATTTAGAATAGTAATTTCGATATTCTTATATATATCGGAATTACTATTCTACATGGCAGTCGTCAAGAAGCGAATCCCTATATTCCATTCCTGACAGACTAACAATATACAAGTTTTTTAATGCATTGTATATAGATAAATAAGCAGGTGTTTAACATGAGACGATTTTTAGTTTTGATAGTAATACTAATGACCTTATTATTTTTTATCGAAAGCAACGACAGAATCGGATTAAAGGAATATAAACCACTCGTAGATATCACAAATATAGGAGATAAATATACACTGACTTGGTCACCAATATCATATTTCGTCTATTACGAAGTAGAAATACTAAATCAGATTCCAGAAAAAAATCAGAACTTCTCCATTGCACTCCCTCTTCATCGGATTATCAAATATCGTACCTTTGAAAATTCTATTACAATCAACCAGAACTTTCCAGAAAGTGCTTACCTTAGAGTGTCTGCCCATAGCTTATTTCAGCATCCTTTAGGTTCTTATTCTGATTTTATCCCAATAACAAAGACTGGCATGAATCAAGATGCAATGCAAGCTAAACCCCGTTCCTTGATCCATTACTCCGCTCTTAATCCTGCCTCTAATTTTCCTATGTTAATGTGGACCACGCTTCCAGGGGCTGTTTATTATGAGATTGAAATTTTAAGTTCTCCTCCGGAAAATCCAAATGGTTTATTCCCCTCTCGCTATCAAATATTTTCCTCACGAGAAGTATTTACAAATGGCTATAGCCTCAACCTATCTACCTATCCTAATGATCACTTTTATTGGCGAGTTCGAGCTCTTGATTATACCGGAGATCCTATCGGAGTATTTTCCGATGCTGACGAAGTTCGTATTGATCATACATTGCCTCCAAACCTAAAACCCCTATCAAACACTGGTTATAAGGCTGCCAATATGCCGGTACCTCTCTACCCTGTATTTTCATGGATTCCCATTACTGGGGCCACCTCCTATGAAATTGAATTAACCTCAGCACCACCCGAAAATCCGAATGGAGTACAACCATCTCGTCATCGCCTTAGACAACACATTGTTACTATGGGTTCAGATTACTATGATGAAACGCCTTTAGGCACCCCTGGCACCTATTATTGGCGTGTTCGCGGCTTAGATGAAAATGGCACGGCAGTTGGTGTTTATTCAAATGCGGAATCCTTTGTCGTCGACCGCTCCTCAGGCAAATATGCAGCTACTTTGGGTGATAGTATCACCCATGGTGGCGGCGCAATTTCCTATTCACCTGCGGATGTCGAATATAGTTTTCAAACGTATTTATCGTTTCCCACTATTAATTTAGGGAAAAGCGGCGATACTTCTGCCTCTATGTTAAGTCGATTTGATGCGGATGTACTGCCGTATCATCCTATGTTTCTGATTATTATGGGCGGGAGCAATAGTTTGCGGGGAGGTGTGCCCGGCAGCCAAGTCATCAAAGAGCTGAGTGAAATTCGCGATAAAAGCTTAGCTCATGGCATTCGACCCATTTTTCTAACACTACCGCCGATTAATCCTCAGGCCATACAGCGGGTATTTAATGAAGAAACCGTACCTGAATGGCAAAAAGAATTTGCTGTCGTAAACCGTTTTATTCGTCAGCAGCGATACTATATTGATCTTGAACCCTATTTTGCAGATGCAAATCAAACCTTGCCCCTCCGCTACGCTACGGATGGGTTGCATCTAGATATCGAAGGCAAAAAACTAATGGCACAAATTATTAATGCCAACTGGGCTTCAGTAACGCAACAATTTTGAAAACTACTGATAAAAAGAAACAGGCTCCCATGCTTTTAGACGACATGGGAGTCTGTTTCTTCTATTAAAATATCCCTCCGAACTTTTGCTCTCTTGAAAAAATGATGTATGGCTGGCCGATCAGCTTTTTCTACAGCTTGAATCATTTCATCCAGCAACTCTTTCACCTGTAATAGGCTTTGGGTAATAGACTGCGAATTGGTCAAACAGATGTCTGCCCACATATCGGCATTAGAAGAAGCAATACGGGTAGTATCACGAAACCCTCCACCTACTAATTTAAAACTCTCCTCCAAAGCTGGATATTTGCCTAAGAGGTTCACAAGAGCAGCAGCTACTACATGTGGAACATGGCTAATAATTGCCGCACATTGATCATGGTCGGCCAAGTCCATTGTAGTAATCCTAGCTCCTGTCGTGGTAAGTGTCTGAGAGATGATTTCAACAGCCTCAGGAGAGGTAGATGCTTCGGGGATTAGAATATACCATTTATCTTTAAATAATCCTTGATCCGCTGCCATAATGCCACTTCGCTCGATCCCTGTCATAGGATGACCACTCACATAATGAACGCCAGAAGGCATCATGCATAGCAATTTTTCTGCTAAGAACCCTTTAGTACTACCTACATCTGTTAAAATCCCGCCGACTTTTACATAGGGCAAAATTTGTTCTACAATCGGTATGATTTGAAGTACAGGAGTACATAAAAAGATAATATCAGCTTGTTCTACGCCCTTTTTCAAATCATTCGTACTGTAATCTACAGCACCGCGCTGTACAGCGAGTTCTAAAATTTCCTGCTCATGATCAACTCCTGTTACTCTTAACTCTTCTCCACACTGCTTTTTTAATGCTAAGCCAAGGGAACCACCGATTAGCCCTAAACCAATGATTGTAATACGCTTCACTTTCATGCCATAACCTTCCCCATGACCTGAGCAATTGTTTTGACGTCTTGCATCATCAGTTCAAAATTTTCCGGAGTTAAAGATTGCTTGCCATCGGATAAAGCCTCTGCAGGATTTGGGTGAACCTCAATCATAAGTCCATCGGCACCAGCAGCAATACCAGCTCTGGACATAGGGCGCACTAATTTCCAACGACCTGTACCATGGCTAGGATCTACGATAATCGGTAGATGACTAATGTTTTTCACTGCCGCCACTGCGCTTAAATCCAAGGTATTTCGCGTATATTCTTCATAGGTTCGAATACCACGTTCACACAATACCACATTGTAATTTCCTTCACTCATAATATATTCCGCAGCATTCAACCATTCATTAATAGTTGCCGATAAGCCACGCTTTAATAATACAGGCTTATTGGTTTTTCCTACTGTTTTGAGCAACTGATAATTTTGCATATTACGTGAGCCGATTTGCAGCATGTCAGCATAAGCACTGACCACAGGCACAGACTCAGCATCCACAACTTCAGTCACTATTTTCAATCCCGTTTTCTCTCTTGCTTCCGCCAACATTTCTAGACCCTTTTCCTCTAATCCTTGAAAAGCATAAGGAGAGGTGCGGGGTTTGTACGCTCCTCCACGTAAAAATTGTGCACCTGCTTCTTTGACAATGAAGGCCGACTGCAGTAGCTGTTCCTGGCTTTCAACTGCACAGGGCCCAGCCATAACTGCCAAATGATTCCCTCCAATCAAAATACCACCAACATCCACAATCGTATCGTCCTGCTTAAATTCACGACTAACTAACTTATAATCGACAGTAACAGATACTGTTTTTTCCACACCATCCATCGCCTCTATCGGTAATTGAGCAATTAACTGTTTATTACCAATAATTCCAATGATCGTACGAGTCGCACCTTCCGACAAATGCACCTTTAAACCTAAGGCTGTTAATTTATTCATTATTACATGTACTTGCTCTTGTGTTGCTTCTGGTCCCATTACAATAATCATAATCTGTGTCTCCTCTACATTTTTATTTTTAAATTTAGATCACAAGTTTTGATAAGTGGCAGATTGAGATTCATTTACAAAATAAAAAAACACCTCATCCCTATACAGGGACGAGATGCTATTGCTCGTTGTACCACCCTGCTTGCATTGCAAGCCGATTACTCTTCAAGTACGAGGCAGTTAACCTGATACTCTAGCCTTTAATAACGGTGGCATTCCGGCACGGTCTACTTGTTACCTTTCAACCTGCTACTCCTAGGTGTATTTCAATTAGTACATTTACCAGGTCACACCACCCCCTGGCTCTCTGAAAAATGCTGCCAATTTACTTATCCTATTCATCATATTTACAAATCTTTATTTGATTTAATGATAATATAACAAAACTTTACACTACTGTCAAGCATTCAAGAACATTTTTATTTATTGTTCATTATCAAAGAATTCGCCTCGCACCAAGATACCGCATCTTCCAGTAACTTTCATCTAAGTTACTGACCATGACACCATGGCTGGACGCATGAATAAATTTACCCTGTTCTAAATAAATGCCACAATGGGAGGCGCCTTTTTCATAGGTACTAAAAAAGACTAAATCTCCTTGTTTAAGCTCTTTTAGCGTTAATGCTTTCCCCACCTTATACTGAGCATCCACAGTCCGCGGCAAGGTTATTTTACTTTGATTAAATACATATTGAACAAAACCGGAACAATCAAACCCTTTTGGGTTAGTACCCCCAAACTTATAAGGTACACCTACATAAGTTTTAGCTCTATCTGTTATTTGTTTTGCCGTATTTTGTACCTTTTCATTACCTACTTTTAGATCTTTTCCCATTAATATATAATAGGTTCTATTCTCAACAATTCCATCAGATTTGAGCTTTTGCCGCTTTTGAAAACTGCGAACGGCTTTCGTTGTTTCCTCTGTAAATTTGCCATTAATCCTGGTAATTTTATAACCCTTTTCCTTCAGCTTCATTTGTATTTCTGCAATTTCACTCCCCTGGTCACCTTCTTTGAATTGAGTGTCAGCGGCATATACAAATAACGGCATTATGGAAAATAAAAGACCTAATAATAATCCTCTTACCATAACTCCCACTTAGGCATTCCCCCGTTTCTTTTCAAGTACTTACATATTTCGTTAAATACTGCCAAAATCCTGCACTT
>JBEQCC010000123.1:0-6789 GCA_041639455.1 Pelosinus sp.
ATAGTCCATTTAAAGACTTTAGTCTTCAAATGGATTTTCAATCCCAGTTTTTAAACGGCTTTAGCCGTATTATGCGACTTCCAGTCGCTAAAGTAACCCCTGTACTTCAGTGCAGGGTCGTTGAGTATAAGCAAGACTGTTTTATACATTGGAATTATACATTACAGATTTGGAGGCACAAGATGAAATATGTAATAAAGTTAGCTTGGATTACAATGATGATCGTAATCATGGGACATGAGTCCATGTCTGTGGCTTATGGAGAAATTAGGATGGATAATATAGAAAGGCTTCCAGAGTGGGAAATGAAGAACAGCTCCCTTGGTGGTATACTTCTACTTTCTGATAGTCCTGAAATGGTAGAACGTGATGGTATTTTGTATCAGGATAAAGTAAAAGGAAGCGTTCGTCTCTTTTTTTATCATGTAAACGCATCAAAGACGGCTAAGAAAATGGAAGTAGTTTTAGAGAATAAAGGTAAAGAAGTTGCTCATGTTAATGTAAGTAAGTCTAGTTTGGGCGGCCCAGGCTATGCCTGGCTTGCAGTAGGAAAAGAAACACAAATGGCATATTTTACTGGAGGAACACCGGAATATCAAATTGATATTCCGCCAGGCGGTATAATACCCTTATCAGCAGAAATAAGCGCTACAGCAGTTTTACCTAATATGTTGATTAACGGTATCTATGACTTTACTATTGACCGCCAAATCAATGTTAAAGTCATGATGCTGCCTTTACTTGAAGATAGTGTTGCATTTTCTAAAACAGCTCAAGTACTGCCTGCAGACCAGTGGCGTTTGCGTGGTACATTTGAAGGAGCAAATCGAAAGCTTTACTCAGTGGATCCGTATAATCCAGTTCTATATAGAGCTGTGGGGATAACGCTGGCTGATAATGTGATTGATCCTTATTTGCAAGGGATTGACGCTATAGATGGAACAAAGGTCGTCAATTATGGAAATTACGGTGTAGTTTATGACATTAAACCCCCTGGGAACAACACTCGGAAAATTTCCTATTATCTTGTACCGCTGGGCGGGTATTATGCTGGTGCCATAGGGATATATCATCCAGAGGTAAATTGGAGTCCTTTAGCAACACCACAGGGAAAGATTTATTTTGAGGATAATAAATGGAAAGAGTTCTCGTTCTTAGGCACCTATGATAGCAGTGAGTCATTATCATTTACTTTCAGCCCTCCAGGTGCATCAAACTTGCCAGTGAAATTAGTTATTTTGTCGCAATGAGTTTAGTATATCAGGGGTTCTATCGGTTAAACAGATCGAGTATCATTGCAAGATCCTACAATTAAATTTTTAGAGTTTAACAAAGACACAGCCTAGCCATTTATTGGAATTTTGCTGTGTCTTTTTGCTCGTTATTTATAGTTTGTTTACTCAAAAAATATATTTATGTAAATTAAAAATTGAAAAATGTGATGATAATGACCGTTTATAGGGTCGTCCTTAGGGATCATCCTCATATATATAATCGAGGTGAAGATTATATGGAAGAAAAATATGATGCTACATATTATCTGGAAAATACAATCGTTCATGTTGTTGCTCCTCCTTATATGACGACAGCTGAAAAGGAAAGGGTGCTTCGTGAGCTTTATCGTCATGCATGGAATATTTGGAACGCCCTGTCAGTGGAGGAACGGCTGCGAATTAATGCTGAGTATGATGAAAAGTAACTAGAGAGAGCTAGTAAAAAGCCGACAGACAATATTAAATCATTATAGATGAGGAAATAATACATTATTTTGATAATTTCTTTAGCAGAAGTATCTTATAACACACCATATGTACAGTTAGTATATGGACATATTCTATAATAATTGTTAAGAACGTCCAAGCAAACACTATAAAAAATATTGTAAAGCATGAGTCTTTTGAATAAAAAAATTCTTTATCGTCAAGGCTATTATAAAGGGATGGTGTTTATATGCCTGAGATAGAAGAAATCTTAAATAAGATTGAAGAATTAAGAGAAAAATTAAATAGATTGGCTCAAAATAAAAATGAGAAACTTACAGACCCTAAGATCATTGCTGTCAGTAGAGAGCTAGACGTTTTGCTTAATACTTATCATAAACTAATGACGAATAAAATGATTAAGTTTAGAAGTAAGTAAATTGATTTTACTGAATTTTGTATATATTTAAAGGAGAAAAAACATATTTGCCGAAGTTCTATAAAATAAAATAAAAACTAAACAATGAAGTCATAGTAAGATGACTGTCACATAAAATAAAGAAAAGAATATTAGGGGGAGAAGAAGACATGGAACATGTAGTTAGCATTGCAAATACCTTAACGTCAATATTTAGTGGATGGCAGAGTAAAAAAGAAGATCATCTCATGGCGTATCTAAATACATATTTATTTTTTCCACAATGTGAAAAATTTATCATCAACAGTGTTAATGAGTTACAAAGTGGGAATACAAAAGGATTGGAGCGAATTTATAAAGAGTTAATGCAACAAGGTGATGTTACCTTAGCTCAAAGTGTAGATTCTTTGGTAAGCGGGAAATTTACTGTATCGAAAGAATCATGTATGTTGTTAGAGGCCTATGTTAAGAGTGAAACTTTTTATAAGGAGGTAGAGAAAACATTAGTGAATCATTGATGCTAACAGTGATACGAAATTTGCTGAGATAAAGTATATAACTACATAAAGCATATCCCTGCAGTAAGAAAGAAAGTTCCTATCAAATTTTATAAAGATAGGAGCTTTTTGATTGATGAGTTTAAATATCATTACCCTGAGTTTATAGGTTGTAGTCAGAAAATAATTTAATATTTTTACTTATTCTCACCAAATTGTAACAAAAATATTGTATAATTATTTAAGAAATAAAATGAGAGGAGTAATATGAATAAAATTCTTGTAAAACCAATTAGTGTTATAGATTGGTATAACATGGGAACCGAAAATATTCTGTAAAGTGAATGACACTTCTCAATATTGCTAAGGATTTACCAAATTGCTGAAGTTGGCGAGAGACGCTTTGGCAAAAAAATACATATGGGATATGTATTTGATCTATGTAAGTCAGATGATTAATCGTTCTTTATTGAACAAATCATCATAAATTATTTTAAAAAGTCATTCTAATGACGGAAAAGAGGATCACCGATGAAAATTAACAGCAAACAATTGAAAAGTATCTTCCTAGGAGCTTTCTTGCTCTTAAGTATAGTAACAATTGCTCAACCGAGTATAACGTATGCTGCCTCAAAGAATAATGATTCTCAAGTTGGAGTAGTGAATTATCAACTGCTAGTCCAACAGCATCCTGATGCAGCTAAAGCCCAAGAAACAATGAATGCTGCAGTTGTGCAAGCAAAAAGCGATTTAGATTCCAAATCAGTTAATATGAACGACCAAGAGAAACAAGCGTACTATCAACAGCTTCAGCAAGGTCTTGCAATTAAAGAGAAAGAGCTGTTGGGAGCCCTGCAAAATAAAGTAGATGCCGCCATTGCAGCAATTGCTAAAGCCAAAGGTTTAGCAACTATAGTGGATAAAGGTAGTGTTGTTTATGGTGGACAGGATATAACTGACGATGTAATGAAAAAGATTACAGGTAAATAGTGTTTGCCTTTTGCGGTTTCACTAATGCCTGACATAGCTTGCTTAACGAGTGATGTAAATAGCATGAAAAACAAAGAAGCCTATTGTGGTAGAAATAAAACGCGATAGGCTCTTTGTTTTTGAAAAGAAATTTTATAAACAGATAATATGATAAAGGATATGAGATTACATTAATTGATGTTTTAGGAACAGCACCTGATGTAGTAGCTGAGGCGGTAGAAACGCAATGTGAACATGAACGATTGAATAAACAAATTAATCGATTGAGCAGCAGAGAAAAATGGGTATTGGAAATGCGGTTCGGTATGCCTAATGGTAATCGAAAAACTCAGAGAGACATCGCAAGGATGCTGGGAATTTCTCGATCCTATGTCTCGCGAATTGAGAAACATAGGATGCTAGTGACAAAAAATTAATGACCTAGATACCAATCAAGATAGTTCTTAGTTTTTGTTACATAAATAATATAGTGAAGTTTTAATAAAATATCACGTTTCGTTTGGAATGTAGTATTAGTCATGATCTGGTCAGCGGTTAGATTTGTTGTTTCTACGAAAGAATCTGTTTTTTTACCCGAGATAGTTGCTAGAGCGGTTGCTGTTGCGACTATCTCTTTTTGTACCTCTTGCAACTCTTTTTCTGCAATGCTGCTGTCGATTATGTTGTCTCGAAACCAGCGCATAATGGCAGAGCGTTTTTGGGATAACTTGTCATAATAGGAAGTCATACGTTCTAGTTGTTTGGTAGTGGTATCTATTTTTTTTACATTAGGTATATATAATGCGATATTGTGATCATCTTTTATAAAAGAGCATATAGCTTTCCAAACAGCTTCTTCAATTAAAGAAGCTGGAATATGCATGGTAGTGCACTTACCTGTTTTTAGATACCAATTTTCTATAGTTTTATTGCACACATAATATTTATACTCAATCCCTTTTTGCACACGACAAACGCCTGTCATAGAGCGGTTGCAGCACCCACACTTGATAATACCCCTCAGTAAATAGTCGCGTTTGGTATTACGTATAGCAAGGAATTTATTCTTAGCAAGTACTTTCTGAGCGGCCTCCCATATTTCCTTTGTTACAATTGCAGGAACTTGTATGGGGATCCACTCTTCTTCGGGACGAGGGATAATTTTTGTTTTGTATTGACTCATTTTCTTCCCATAATGTTTAAAAGACCATTTTGTCCCTGCGTACATTTCATTTATGAGAATTCGATGGATATTTGAAAGGGTAAAAGGCTTATTCTTACGATTTACGATTCCCATACTCTTAAATTCCAGTATAATATCTCGCAGGCTGTATTGTTTGCTTCCACAGAGATTATACATTAATTTGATGATATCTGCTTCTGCTTCATTAATGATATACATACTATTTTCTTTATCATAATCATAGCCAAAAGCTTTGTCATTAAATACAAGCTTACCAGAAAGAGCTTTTGTTCTTTTTCCTCTCATAGTACGTTCGCGAATCTTCGCTTTTTCAAATGCAGATATGGCACCGCGAATAGAAAAAAAGAGACGTCCTTCAGGAGAGGCATCATAATCATGGGTAATAAAAATTAACTTGGTATCGGCCTTTTCCATCTCATCGGCTAATAGTAATTGATTGGTAAGATTACGGCTTAAACGATCAGGATCGTAGATTACAATATATTCAATGCGTTTATTTCTTATATCTTCTCGTAAGCGATCTAGAGCGGGGCGCTCTAAATACTCGCCACTATACCCATCATCAATATACTCTTCTATTTGAAGTGCATTCATCGATAGTAAACGGCTGCGGCAAGAAGATACTTGATCTGTTAGTGAATAGCCTTCTACTTGCTCAAGTGTTGAGACTCTGGCATAAATTGCGTTCATCATAACACTCCTATAATTTAAATTTGGATATGACTTACTAATCCTATTTATATGTACACGATTTATATTTCTTTTATGAATCTTTATCGTAAGGGAAGAGTAGTTTTAAATAGAACAGTTACTGAAGGAGAATATTTCAGTAGCTGCTCTATTTGGCTGGTTACGATTGTTGAGAGGGCCTTTTAAATTTCTCAAGTAGCTATAGTAATGTTGGAAAAGCCATAAAGCATAGATTGTGTGAGAGGTGTAGGAAATGAATGAAGAGAAAAAAGGAAAGTATATCGTCCGGTGGTATGGAGTTAAGGATGAAAATGATAGGATGTATTCTCCAGATCAATTACCAAAAGACATGGTAGATTTAATTACAGATATAATTTTAGAAGAAACGGCGGTCACTAGAAGCAATCGCAATATTAATTAATTTTTCAAAGAAGAAATGGGGCGATATAAGTCTTATGCCTAGCTTCAACAATCTTTAAGAGATCACTTGCTTCACAGTTACTTAAGGAGATAAGAAGCCATTCATCAAGAATCAGCAATGTAACATTCTTGTATTGACCCATCACTTTTTTGAAAATGCCTTCGCCGCAAGCCACAGCCAGATCGTTCAATAAATCCGGTAGACGGATATATTTTATGGTGTAGAAATTTCAACAAGCGGCCATTCCAAAGGCACAGGCTAGATAAAAATTACCTGTCCTGAGCACCCATTATGACAAGGTAGCTACAAGTGAATAATCTAGCTATCTGAACCTTGTCCAATTTTCTGTTAGGATGATATTCAATCTTTTCGGTGCAAGCACTACTTAGGTAAAAATCAGCTCGACGAATTAACTTGGTAAGCTTGTTGTTCTTGCGTCTAGCCCATTTAATACCTATCATGAGACTAAAACGTTCTTCAAAAGAAGAATCTTCCAGTTGGTTTCGACATGACTCAGCCATGGCTGTCCCTATATTGTCCTGGTGCCCATGAAGCTTAAGGTGAGAGCAGATATTCGGCGGTTATTAAAGAAGACTTCAATTACATTGTGTGTAAGACGTATATCTACTTTATGCTTTATATACTTATAAGGAGTACTTGAGTACATTTTGTCTACAGAAATGTAATAATTAACTTACGGCAGTGATTTTTCAGATTGTCAACTCGTATGGGGCAGCAGGCAAAGGCATTAGCACCGAAACCTCAATAATCTCATCTGTATCGTGTGTGCCTTTTTGCCTGCCCAGTCAACTTCTATCAGCTCCCCCGGTTTACGTTGAATATGCAGGGTTGCTTTGGTTTTTAAAGTGAACTGATGGTCGTGACGAAAT
>JBEQCC010000124.1:0-6750 GCA_041639455.1 Pelosinus sp.
AATGCAACACCAATAAAAATACAACCTATACTAAAGAACCCCATATACGGAACAATGGATACGTCATTAAGTACGTATTGACAATAGTATATCTGAACGGCCAACTTAACATTGAAAGCCGAGAATGTAAATACGTTAACAAGGCATAGAATCATCAAAGGTACATTTTTGAATAGTGCTTTAAAGGAGTTACCTAAAGAGGCATGGAAGTCTTTCGGTTTTTCTACAATAATTCGTTCCTTAATATTGGCATAAGAATATAGGATACATAGTACTCCCACAAATGCAAAGATGCTTGCTGCCGCCAAATAGCCCATAGAAGCAGTACTGAACATCAACACGATAGGCATAAATCCCATGGTAGTCACCAACAGGCCTAAATTTGATCCAGCCTGACGAAAAGCAGCCAATTCTGCCCGTTCTACAGGATCCTGAGTCATGGCTGCTCCCATCGAACCAAAGGGGATATTTACAATGCTATAGAACAAACCAAATGCCATATAGCTCGCATAAGCAAAAATTAATTTACCAGAAATCGAAAAATCTGGGTTCATGAAACTAACTACAGTTAGAAGACCTAACGGAAGCACCCCGTAGAGCATAAAAGGACGAAATTTCCCTCTGGAACCAATATTTTTACGCGCATCAATCCAAGTTCCAACAGCAATATCGGCAAAGGCGTCGAAAATCTTAGTTACCAAAAAGATAGTGCCAGCCACAGCAGCTGGTAGTCCAAGCACATCCGTATAAAGCTTCAGAAGATAAATCTGCCCAAGATCGAACAAGAAATTATTACCGACATCACCCATACCATATGCCATTTTTTCTTTAAACGACAGTTTATTCACATTTACTTCTGTTTGTATAGCAACGTTCTCCATCATTCTACCTCCCATATTTAATTGAATATTGCAAAATTACAGTTAATTGCAATTCATAGCTTTTCTATGAATCAATACTACCAACTAGCAGATCCATCGTTTGAAAACCATAGGCACCTCATCCTATTTACTAGGACAAGGCCATACCCAGGGCTATTCATTTCCATTATCAAAGGTACCGCAGCTAATTGGAAACTCTTGGACAAAACAAGAACATTCGGGGTATTCCCCAATGTATGTTTCTTTTTTACTAAAATACATGAAATTTAATCGTGGCAGCAACCGTTATTTCCATCATAGGGTTCATCTTTCATACAAAGATGAACGGCAGCAGTTTTAAAAGCTAAGGGCAGTGCTAGAATATTGGGGTTTTCTCCGACGTATTTCTTTTTCGCATCTTTCAGCGCCTCCTCAAAGGTGGCTCTAGTCTTAAGTCCCATTCCTCTAGCAATCCCCGGATCTTGTGCCCCCACGATATAAATGGCAGAAGTATTCTTCTCGGCGATATGACCGCAGCTCATCATGGAAAATCCATGGAATGGATGGAAGGCATTACAATAGCGATATTTCCTGATATATTCCTCATGGGTCGCAAAGTATTCACCATAACGGTTCATGTCCGGCAGGATATTCATGTAATCTTTCTGGAACATCTCATAAATTTCGGAAAGATATGGCCACAGTTCCTCATGAAAATAACTATTGCAAATAGAGGAACAGATTATGACGCAATTATCCTTTAAGACCCTTTTGTGACGGATAATCTGTGCAGATAGTGCCTGCATCAGCATGATCGGGTTAGTCCCCATACCATCACCATAATGGAAAGACTGCGGCATACCAAATACTACTACATCGTATTTTTTCTCTGCCCAATTGACATAAGTGCGTTTGTCGGCGGTTTTCCATGAAATTGGCTGCATTTCGTTTGCATAACCACTGTTAATTTCAATCTGTCTGGATTTGCTATCTAAAACAGCATCGCAACAGAAGAATTTTTTTCCCATGCACTTTTCCATATGCATTCCTATTTCATCAAACTTTGTACGCATCAGAGAATGTCCGCTTACAGGGGTGAAGTCTTTGCGATGCATAACATCCGGAACATGGTGCGATGCGATGCTACGCCAATGAGTTATCCCGGTGGCGGAATGCTTGTACCCCCCGGAATAACCACCATAAGGATTCCCCTGCGTGTGACCGATTAAAATTGCAATATCCGAATCATGGACATATTTGTTCATCAATACGGGATCGCCTTGATCAGTAGTACCAAGATCTACTAAATGATCATAATCCTCACTATCATGGTTAATAATTTGATGAGTATACCAAAACTCATGGAAGAGATCGGCTCCTAATACGTTAAAGATTTCTTGTTTTGTATTTTTCCTATGCAAACCATTAGAGCAAATCAGCAGGATATCTTTCTTCTCAACACCAGCTTTATAAAGTTCCTCTAAAATAATCGGAATGGAAACTTTACGATGGGCAGTAGGCTGTTCCCCCCCTTTTACTCTGTCGGGAAAAATAATAGTAACTTTAGAACCTTTTTTTGCAAGTTTTGAAAGAGGTTCCATCCCTATGGGATGCAGAATGGATTTCCTGGTGGCCTCAACCAGTTGATCTTCCGCAATGCAGGGAGGATCCGAAACGGTTACACCAGGGATGAAAACATCAGTATTATCCGGTAGATTAGCGGACATGGTACCTTGTCCGTATTCAAATTCTAAATTCATTTTATCCTCCTTTTTTCTCATTTATTTGTATATACTTTTCAATAATCTTTTTTAAATCTTCCATATAAAAACCTATTTGCCCCGAAAAACGAGTGAGCGCTACCAGTCCCCCATCAATTGTATTAATGCCAGCAATCATCGCAGCATTTTCTTCTTTTAGTCCGCCGCCGTATACTACAGGAATCTCAAAACCGTAAAGTTCCTTTACCATATCCTTGATAAGCCTAGAAACATATGCGATATACTCTTTGTCCGGAGGTGTCTTTCCGGGTCCGATTGCCCAAATTGGCTCGTAGCCAATCACAACATTATTATTCATTTCACTGCCAGCACCAGTTAAACCAATTTCAAGCTGTTTTCGAAGCACGGCTTTTATCTGGGGCATCTGTTCTTCAAAGGGTCCATCGCCTTTTTCTTCAGCGGTCTCACCAACACAATAAAGTACTTTTAAGCCGGCATGTAACGCACAAAGCACCTCTTTATTCATTAATTGATTTACAGTGTCAGAAACAATATCAGCATAAGAATCCTGGGATTTATGGAGACCAGCCTCCATAATACTTTGAATATTTCTTCGTTCTTCCGAGTGCCCAATCATTGCCCATTCACAACCAATTGCTTTCGCAGCAGTAGCAGGTAAAGTTGTGGTGAATGCTCCGAAATTTCCGCCAATTTTAATATCTTCTCGATGTACTCCTTGGCAACCAATGCTAATGGCAGTCGTTTCTTCCGTAGGAAATTTTTTCAGTATATTAACTGCGGGAATAATAAGCGCCTCCGGTAAAAGAAAAGACAATTGGATATCAGTGACTGTGCCAAGACCAAGCTTAATGCATTCGTCCATCAAACCTGTAATCCATTTTTCAGGTGAATCTACATCACACAATCCACCTAAACTTCGTGCGACTTCAAATCGCTTTAAATTGATAAAGATATTTTTCATCAAAACCTCCCTCTTAGCGTCATTGAGACACAATCCATATCCAGACTAATTAAGAATATCTTACATATCCTCATTCAATATTTATTGCAAATTACGTGCCAAATTAATAAAGAACAAAAAATCTTATAATATAGGGCAAATTCTCCAAATAAAGAAGAGTTTTTTATTAAAATGTTCCATTTTGTCATTCTAATTTCTAACACTGTTCCATTTTGTCCCACAATATTCAAAATTAGCTTTAATCATGACTCCAAAGAATCAGCCTGCAAATCATGCTTGCCCAAATCAGTCGATTGAATCTATTGGCAATTTCTGATCAACTAAAATACTAGTATGCCAATAAGACCAGCCGCGATAATTAAATACATTGGATTTATTTTTGTCTTCACAAGAAGTACAAAACTTACCAGCACCAACAGGATATTCTTAATATCAATCAAGTTGCTGCCACCGATAATGCCATTACTTATAGCGAATTTTATTGCCGCATACACAATCGTACCGATTATCGTAGCCCGTAAACCATAAAATGTGGCTTTGACCAACACATGTTCCTGAAATTTGATAAAAAGTTTACCAAGTATCAAAATGACCAGCAGCGATGGCAAGGTAATTCCAGTGCACGCAATCGCCGCACCAGGTATTCCAGCTAGTTTAAAGCCAATGACTGTTGCGCTGTTCGCAGCAATAGGCCCTGGAGCCATCGCCGCTATAGCAATGACATCAGTAAGCTGCTTTACATCGAGCCACTGATGCAAACTTACCTGGCTTTCAATAATAGGAATAATGGCATAACCGCCGCCAAAACCAATTAGGCCTATTTTAAAAAATGTTATGAAAATATCGATATATAAGCTCATTTCGTTTTTACCGAAGTTGAGAACATTTTCTTTATCTTCACTATGGCAATACCGATAAACGCACCAGATAGAATTACTACTATAATGTTAATGTCAGGGCAAAACAAAAGCACCGCCACACATAGTAAGCAAATAATCCAGCAAGTCTTATCAATTAAACTTGTTTTTGACATTTTATAAGCGGCTGAAGCAATAAGGGCAACAATAACCGGACGAATTCCATTGAGTGCTGCCAAGACATAATGATTTGTTTGAAAAAAGACAAATAATAGAGCAAGAACAATTACAATAACAAAAGTCGGAATAATCATCCCCATCATAGCTGCAATCGCTCCTGGCACACCGGCAATCTGATATCCAACAAAAATAGCGGAATTTGTGGCTATTGCGCCTGGAGCCGATTGCGCCAGCACAAAGGTATCCACTATCTGTTTATCATCAATCCACTTTTTCTTCTCTACGATCTCTGCTTCTAAAACAGGCATCATAGCAAAGCCACCACCGAATGAAATGGGAGACAACTTGAAAAATGTAAAAAATAAATCCGACAGGATTTTAAAATCAATTTCCCGTTCATTAACATTTTTCATAAAATAACCTCGCTAATTGCTATAATATTATTTGAATTAAGTAATTCCGATCCTAGCATCATCACCTTTTTGGCAGTCTTTTGTGAATCAACCTTAAACACGGCTTTATTAACAGCTTATTATTCTGCATAATTCCTCCCATCTTTACAACCAAATTAACATACTTTATTTGTAGAGAAATTCCCATACTTCTTTCTAATGCAAAATACATGCCAATTAAAATCATGAGTCATAATCCCGTAAAATAAAGAAGAATTTTAAAATTTACAATTTTTTAACACTAAAATGTAACATTTGGCTGTTCCACTTCATAACATTGTTCCATTTTGTAACTGCTACTCGTTTTACATTGTCACATTTATAAAGAACGAGTACATTATTTTCGTTTAAAAACACAAAAAATACTGCCTTCTTTGAACCTAACCAAAGTAAGACAGCATGAATTGATTTTAAAATTAGCCTAATTAGGGTAACGATAGATTTATATCTTCAAACGGTTTTCCCATAATCATGAAAGTCTATGCCAAATCGTTTCATTTTCCTATATAATGTATTCCGTGCAACTCCCAGCATTTGTGCCGCTATGCTAATATTACCGCCACTTGCCTCCAATGCATTTAATATTGTTTTTTTCTCGCTATCTTTGAGACCTAACGTTTCTTCCTCCTTATTTGGAGTGATAAGCTTATTGCTTACTGTATCACTTTTCTTCATTTCGCGTTCTATTCCCGGATAATTCAATACGTCTTCAGCTTCTATTTTAGAAGCCCCTCGCGCCTTGGCAAAAACAAAACTTCTCTCTAGTACATTTTCGAGCTCTCGAATATTTCCTGGCCAAGCATAATCCTTCATTACTTTAATAGCTGACTCATCCAAAATGTCTGTTGGTATACCTTTACTTGTTAGTATGTTATTCACTAACAAGTAAAGATCATTTTCTCGATCCCGCAGCGGCGGTAGATTAATCGTTATCACATTAATACGGTAGAACAAGTCCTCACGAAATTCCTTACGTTGTACCATTTGCCATATATCAACGTTGCTTGCTGCGATCATTCTAATTTTTATGGGTATCTCTTCCGTTCCCCCCAGACGTATTACTGTCCTATTTTGAAGAGTTCTTAGTATTTTGGCCTGCATTTCAATAGGCAGAGAATTAATTTCATCTAAAAAAATACTCCCTCTATCAGCCAGCTCAAATTTCCCCGGCTGCCCTTCTTTTTTAGCTCCAGTAAAAGCACCGCCTTCATAACCAAAAAGTTCACTTTCCAGCAAACCGCTTGGTATTGCAGCACAATTAATTACAA
This sequence comes from Pelosinus sp., assembly GCA_041639455.1. GTDB lineage: Bacteria > Bacillota > Negativicutes > DSM-13327 > DSM-13327 > Pelosinus. Next base: position 6,321 of record JBEQCC010000124.1, read on the forward strand.
CAAACGGACCATCGCTATATCCACTATCATTATGAATTGCTTGAGCAAATAATTCTTTGCCAGTTCCACTTTCACCTTCTATTAGTACATTGCTGTCCATTTTAGCAGTCTCTTTTGCTAAACGTAAGGTTTGCTTGAAATCGCTACTTTCGCCAATCAAGTTTTCAAAAGTAAAATGAGCTTTCCATCCTACAAAGTTCCTAATCATCCCGCGAGTATGACTTCTAGCTTTAAAAGTTCCTACGACACACCTTAATCCTTTTTCCTGAAATCCAATTGGCCGTATGGTACCCATCAATCTTATTGTTTTCCCTTGCATAGCAAATGAAATCTCTCTTTCAAAAATAGGTTGTTTCGTTTTTAAAACTTCCAAAAATGGATTATTTTTTCCCCATAGAGATTCCACTGCCAAACCAGTAATATTATCATA
>JBEQCC010000125.1:0-3592 GCA_041639455.1 Pelosinus sp.
CTTAGTATCTTTGCATTCTTAAAACAGCTTTTTATAAGAACATATTAATAATCTTTTCCATTTTCATTCCTCTTGATCCTTTTATCAAGATCGTATCACCAGGCATAAGCAGTTTCCTTAATGCTGCTTGCGCTTGTTCATGATTAGAGCAGACCACAACCTGACTTATACCGCAGGAACTCGCTTTATTAGCAATGCTGGCTGATAACTCCCCAACTGTTACAACAATTTCAATCCCGCATTGAGCTAGTTTTTCCCCAATGGCTTCATGAGCGGATACTGCAATCGGTCCTAATTCTAACATATCACCAAGCACAGCCACTTTGCGGCCTTTTGCAACTTCAAGCATTGTATCAATAGCGGCTACCATAGACATGGGACTCGCATTATATGCATCATTCACAACCAAGTAATCACCAAATCTTTCAATGTGTAACCTCATAGGGCTAGCATTAAAAGCCCTAAATCCTGAAGAGATATCATCAACATTCATTCCTAATTCCATCCCCAGAGCAATTGCAGCTAAAGCATTATAAACATTATGTTTACCAGTCGTGGGTATGTCTACTGTAAAAGCATCATTATTTGCGCAGCACACAAAATCTATACTCTGGGCTTTAACATGAATGTTATCAGCCTTAATATCGCCTTCTTGCAGCCCAAAAAATACAATACGACTCTTTGCTTGTTTGGCCTTTTCACGCACATAAACATTATCACCATTTAATATCGACACACCATTTGCCGGTATTACTTCCAGTAATTCCGCTTTAGCAGCAGCAATCTCTCCCATGGATCCCAGCAGTTCAAGATGAGTCTCACCAACATTTGTTATGATGGCAATTGTGGGCAATGCAATATTGGCTAATTGACGGATTTGCCCCTTGCCTCGCATCCCCATTTCCACCACTGCCACTTCATGTTCCTGGGTAAGCTGCAGTAATGTCAAAGGTAACCCGATTTCATTATTATAATTCGCCTCTGTTTTTAATACATGAAACTGATTGGATAAAACAGCTGCAGCCATATCTTTTGTAGTCGTCTTGCCATTAGATCCAGTAATCGCCACGACAGGAATAGTAAAACGCTGGCGATGAAAGCGTGCCAAATCTTGTAGCGCCAATAAAGTATCGGTAACAAATATAGCCGTAATGTGGTGGGGCAGCGTCATATCTTTATGACTAAAAACAATACCACTTGCACCCTTTTCTATCGCTTGTTGAATAAACTCATGGCCATCAAAATTTTCACCAATTAATGGAATAAATAGGTCACCTTTTTGCACCGTACGTGTATCTGTGGAAATGCCTCTAAATCCCTTTGATTGTACAGAGAGAATTAGCGTTCCTTTTGTAGCAAGACAAACTTCTTCAACTGTAAATCCTGCCATTTTATTTCATCTCCTTGATGATGGCTTTTACTACTTCTTTATCATCAAATGGAATGGTTCTATCTTTTAGAATCTGATAGTTCTCATGTCCCTTACCAGCAATAATTACAATATCATCGGTTTTAGCTACAGATAGGGCACGCTCAATTGCTTGGCGCCTATCAACAATTTTCTCGTAAATCTTTCCTGATGTCAGCGACTCTTGAATACCTACTTCAATTTCACTTAAGATACTCTCAGGATCTTCTGTTCGAGGATTGTCAGATGTAGCAATTACAATATTGCCATATTGTACAGCTAATTTTCCCATAATTGGTCTTTTCGTTTTATCGCGATCACCACCACAACCAAAAACTACAATAATACGTTTTTTAGCAATTTGTTGGGCAGTCTTTAAAATATTTTCCAGTCCATCCGGCGTGTGAGCATAATCTACAATGACACTAAACGGTTGCCCCCCATCTACTAGCTCAAATCTGCCTGATACGCTTTGAAACGTTTCCAAAGCAGCTTTAATAATAGGAAGATCAATTCCCTCAGCCAATGCTGCACCTACTGCCGACAAAACATTATAAACATTGAACAATCCCGTTATTTTAAGTTGCAATGGTATAATGCCAAAAGAACCAATAATATCAAATTCTGCGCCTTTCGCTTGAATATTCGTATTTTGGGCCTGTAAATTCGCATAATTCTCAATACCGTATGTAATCGTGTTGCATCCCGTACGTTCTAATATAAATGCAGCAGCCTTATCATCTGTATTTATAATAGCTGTTTTGCCCTCTTTCTGATTATCCTTACTACTAAGTAATTGAAATAATCTTGTTTTCGCTTCTAAATACCTCTCAAAGGTTACATGAAAATCTAAATGATCGCGAGTCATATTCGTAAAGATACCGACATCAAATTCACAACCAGCCACTCGATTAAGAGCTAGAGCATGGGAAGACACTTCCATAACTACATAATCCATATTAGCCTCTACCATCTCGGCTAGCAGTCTTTGTAAATCAATAACATCAGGTGTAGTATTTTGAGTAGGTACTATTTTATCACCAATACTATTTTGAATCGTCCCGATTACTCCTACATGAAACCCAGCCCGTTGCAATATACTTCTGATTAAATAGGTGGTGGTGGTTTTACCATTTGTCCCCGTAACTCCAATCATGCGTAATTTGCAACTTGGATATTCAAAAAAATACGGAGCAATTTTGATCATCGCTTCTCGAGTATTCGCTACTTTTATAACTGTTAACCCCTGAGGTATGACATCAATATCTTTTTCAACCAAAACCGCTGCTGCACCTTGGTGATAGGCCTGCACAATATAATCGTGACCATCTGTTTTAGCACCAGATAAACAAACAAATAAAGTGCCAGGTGTGATTTTACGAGAATCCTGGGCTAAATCTGCAATTACTGTTTCTGCGACTTCCTTATTTCCTTCTATTATCGCATTTGGTAATAAATCTATTAATTCTTGCAATTTTTTCATCAAAATACCTCCTATATGTCAACTATTATTACCATTGTTACCAATATTATCATAACCATGTGCAGATTACCATATCAGCAAACTTTCTATTACTTAAAATTACTTATTTATCCTATTCAGTACATATTTTCTCTTTAAAATTTTAAAAAAGTTATTCAAAGAACATTGTAATTTCACTTCCTGGCACTACCTTCGTTCCTGCTGAGGGTTCTTGTTTTATCGCTTTTGTTCCCACTCCTATAGGTTTGATACGCAGTCCCACCTCAGCTAATGTATCTGCCGCTTCACGCAGCGACTGCCCGGTACAATCAGGAACTGTAATCTCTCCTGCACCGTATCTTGGGGTCATCGTATATAATAAGACACTAGAATCTTTTGGCATGCGACTGCCCGGCTTTGGTATCTGATCTGCCACACGTTCACCTGTCTCCTCAACTCTTACAGATAAGCCAGATTTTTTCAATTCCTGCGTTGCTTCTGCAACTAATAAGTTTATGACACTTGGCACAACTACATGAGTTTCCTTTGTTGTATTTGTATCTGGCTCTGCAATTTTTGGTGTAATCTTTAAATATTGTAAGACATCATTCATTATACCAGTAAAAACAGGAGCTGCTATTTGACCGCCATAATATAAGCCTACAGGTTCATCAATGATGACAACCATTACAATCTGCGGCTTATCAGCCGGTGCAAACCCA
>JBEQCC010000125.1:3602-5142 GCA_041639455.1 Pelosinus sp.
ATATCCGCCGGCTCCAACTTTCTGAGCGGTACCAGTCTTACCCGCAATGCGGAATCCTTCGATATAAGCATTCTTTCCTGTACCATTTGCTACAACACTTTCCAATACTTTTTTAACTTCCTGAGCAGTTGTCACATCAACAACTTGATTGATAATATCCGGGGTGAAACTACGAATGATTTCGCCCTCTTTCCCTCTTACCTCCCGAACAATCTGCGGTCTAAGCCTCTGCCCATCATTAGCCACTGCTGCTACTGCTGTTACTAATTGCAACGGTGTTACAGCTATACTTTGCCCCATAGACATCGTAGCAATATTAATCGGCTTAACCTGTGATTTTTCAATAACGATTCCTTTTGCTTCCCCTGGCAAATCAACATTCGTATGTTTTCCTAAACCAAAAGCAGTAAAATATTTGTAAAAAGAATCAACGCCTAATCGAAGGCCAACATTTACAAAACCTACATTACAAGAGTTTTCTACTACCTCTTGAAAGGTTTCGCTACCATGCCCGCCATCTTTCCAGCAATGAATGGTCCGTCCCTGAACCTCTACAGATCCTGGATCAAAAAAGCGTTCATTAAGACTCACGGCTTTTTCCCCTAATGCTGCTGTTGTGGTAAGAATCTTAAAGGTAGATCCTGGCTCATAAGCATTAGAAACAGCAATGTTTCTCCATAATTTTGGTGAAAATTCTGCAAAACGATTTGGATTATAATCCGGCCGATTCGCCAAGGCTAATATTTCCCCAGTACTAGGCTCTATAGCGATAATTGTAGCTGCCTGCGCTTTCGTGTCTTGCATAACTTTTTCAAGTTCGCGTTCAATGATTTGTTGAATTACAATATCAATGGTTAGATAAACATTATGCCCTTCTACCGGCTTTATAAATTGATGGGATGCATAAGGAATTTCCTGACCGCGCGCATCATACTCCACCACAATGCTTCCGCTGCGTCCCTTCAAATAGCTGTCAAAAGTTAATTCTACTCCATCTAACCCTTGGCTATCAATCCCCGTAAACCCCAGTATATGAGCTGCTAAATTATCATTAGGGTAATAACGCTGATTTTCCTGGGTCAATCCGATTCCTGGTAAATTAAGCATCTGTACTTCTTTGGCGATTTCTCCATCTACTTTACGCTTCACCCAAGTAAACGCTTGACGTCTTTTCAATTTTGCTGCTAATTTATCCCTGTCTAACGTCAAAATAGCAGCCAATCTGGCTGCCGTTCCTTCTACATCTACTATTTCAGCTGGTATTGCGTATACAGATTCAGAACTTATACTCACACCAAGCTCTCTCCCATTACGATCAAAAATAGTACCCCGCTTTGCCTCTACAGGAATATCTCTCACCCGCTGGTCGATAGCATTTTCAGTTAACCAATTGCTTTTGTAAAATTGGAGATACATTAGACGAAAACCAAGCCCTGACATAATTACCGCAATCAGAAGAAAAAGACAGGTCACCCTTTTCCTAATGGTAACATGTGATGATGACGCCAATGGGCACTCCCCCAATTTTTAATTTATTGAC
>JBEQCC010000125.1:5152-6769 GCA_041639455.1 Pelosinus sp.
ATTGACTCTTACGATTTAGTAACATACTTACTATACTTTTTTCTCCTTCGGTATTCAAATTAGATCCTTTCGAAGAACTTTCCGCACAATATACATTTTGCGGCATTACCATACCCAACTCAGTTGAAGCTATGCTCTGAATACGCTGGGGTGATTTTAATTTCGCAATATCTAATTGCAATAATTCGTTTTCTTTTTCCAGTTTAATGACTTCTACCTTCATTTGTACTAACTCATAACCAGAGCGTATAATTACCTCGCTTGATGCAGTAAAAAACATAGCTGCTACTATAATTATAGTAACTGTTATTAAGCATTTTACTCGTAGCGCAATATCAGGTTTTACTAAATACTTTTTTTTAATGGATGGGACTTCTGGTTGTTGATAAATATCCCAATCTTGTTTTTTATTTACTAACATGTATATTCCCCTTCCTTAAAATTAGAACAATTGTAGTTCCCATGATATTACACCAAATTTTATAAATTTATTTTTTCCGCTACGCGCAACTTAGCACTCCGCGCCCGTGGATTCTCTTCTAACTCATTCACTGATGGAGCAATCGGCTTACCTAAGATTTTAATCTGCGGTTTATTATTACACATACATATCGGCAGTGCTTTTGGACAAATGCATCCTTTGGCCATCAACTGTAGCGTCTGCTTCGCAATCCGGTCTTCCAATGAATGAAAAGTAATAATACACAATCTCCCGCCCAAAACGAGTCTCTCTATGGAAGTCGTAAAAGCATCTTTTAAAATTCCCAGCTCATTATTTACTTCAATACGTATAGCTTGAAACGTTCTTTTCGCTGGATGTGGTCCATCGCGCCTTGCTGCTGACGGAATTGCTCTTTTTATGATATCTACTAATTCTCCAGTAGTTTCTATCGCTTTACCGCTTCGAAATTCAATGATGAACTTCGCAATTCTCTTGGCCCAACGTTCTTCTCCATACGTAATAATAAGATCTGCCAATTGATTTTCCGAATAATTATTCACAATATCATAAGCAGAAAAATCATTATTTGGATTCATACGCATATCTAAAGGTGCATCTTGCATATAAGAAAATCCTCTTTCAGCAATATCCAGCTGATGTGACGATACCCCTAAATCAAATAATACGCCGTCCACCTTATTTACTTCTAACTCATCTAAGACAAATCCAATATTTTGAAAGTTATTCTGTACGATATCGACTCTACACTTGGCATTGGACAACTTAATTTTTCCTGTTTTTATCGCAGCTGGATCCTGATCAATGCCAATGAATCGCCCCGATGCCCCCAATTTTTTGACAACATGCTCAGCATGTCCACTTCCACCTAATGTACAATCAACATAAATACCTTCAGGATTCGTTACCAATGCAGATACACTCTCTTTTAATAACACACTAACATGATGAAATTCCACAGTAGTCACTCACCCCATTCAAATTCATAAGCACTATATTTTCACACTATATTCAACTTTATATACCTAAATCAACTAAGCTTTCAGCAATTTGGGCTACTGTAGGAGCAATCTTTTCATTATAAGCATCCCAGCTACTGCGATTCCAAAGTTCAATACGATTTGAAACGCCAATCACTGTGACATCTTTATCAAGTT
>JBEQCC010000126.1:0-6766 GCA_041639455.1 Pelosinus sp.
TAGAACTGCTAGAACATAGCGAAGATACCGATGAGACCACCGCTGTCACCTGTAGCAAAGAAGATTTGCAACTCAAATTGGCTAAAGCGACTCAGCGTATTAACGAATGGCTCGTGCGGATGAGCGGCTAGCCCAAAACGTAGCACTTTATAAGCAGAGGCAGATGATAGTAGAGCATCCATTCGGCACAATAAAGCGGGCTATGGGCTACACGCACTTTTTGTTAAGGGGAATTGAAAAGGTAAGGGGTAAGGCGGTTATGCATTGTTTAATGTATAACCTAAAACGCGTGCTCAAATTACTGTGGCCAGAGAACTTCATAACGTCAATTAGAAGGATAGAGGCACTTCCTGTATAGGATATGCCTCTATTTTTGATTATTTCTGCATTAGTCTACCTATATGGGCTGACAGTTCAGTGTTTTCGCACAGTCTGACGTCCCTGTGTCACGAACAAGAATGAAATAAGTCGATTTCTATAGCAGAGACCTTTCATGTTATAGAAATCGGCTTATTTTAATTAATTTAGCAAAAATCATGAAGTATTGAATTTGCAATTGATTCATTTGTAATAAAGCTATTTATATATTTGTATTTTAAAGAAATATAAGCACTTGGTATTTTATCTTCCTTGTAGACAATACCTAAGACTTCTGGAATGGATTGCAGATCTTTTAGTCCAATACCAATGGTTTTGGAGTTGAATGTGGAATCAATTTCCTTACCAAATTGATCAAAAAAATAAGAGGTGATATTGCCCATGACATTCGCTCGTTCCAGTTCACAAACATCTTCTTCGGAAAGATAACCAATTTGGCTTAATGTAGCCGATTTATTTGCTATTCCGAGACCTACTATCGCCAAATCGACATTTCGAGCTCGGGTTAAGGTTTGATGTATTTCCGGTATTTGCAAGAGTTGCTCTTTCATTTCACGAGAAGTGGCAATAAAAGGAGAGTAGAGATAGGCATAGTTACACATAAGTTTTTTGGCTAAGAGTGATGCTAAATCATTGGAGTGAATTTTCTTCCTTGAGATGCCAATACCGCCTATAAGGGGAATTATATTCAAATGGACAAAAGGATGGTAAGGAAATTCTTCTACTAAATCAAACATGGTATTACCCCACCCAATTCCTAAAGAAGAAATGCTGGGGAATCGTTGGAGTAGATAAAGGACAGCTGCCTTCATGATATTTGCTTTTTCTAAAGCAACATTATGGGCAGATGGAATGACTTTTACATATGTTAGTCCGAACTTATTTTTCAATTCTGTTTCTAATTTTGTTGTATTATGAGTCTCATTTTCAATATAAAAATCAATGATTCCAAGATTCCGCGCACGTTGAAGCTGTTTTGATACTATGGGGCGAGATATTCCTAATTTATTTGCAATTTCTTCATGAGTCCAACCATCAATGTAGTGCCAAGTAACCAGTTTAGTTAACTGACGTTTTTCGATCCAGGTTAGCAATTCAAAACCTCCTCCGGAAAAAGTGATGCTAAATTTAGTTTGTAGCAATGAGTGCAGACGCTAAATCACTATCTATAATCAAGGTATTGATATATTGACCTTTTAATGCCCCTAAAACGGCTTCTTTTTTTTGTACACCATAGGCAATTGCCATGACATTTTTGATGCTTTTTAAAGAGGATAATGTGATGCCAACAACTTTTTTATTAAATTCAGAGTGAATTGCTGTGCCATTTTGATCAAAGTACATACATCCTATATCGCCTACGGCTCCCAACGAGCGTAAAAGATCCCAGTCGTTTTTGCCTAAATATCCTACTTCTCTTAGTGTAGATGCTCGTGTAATATCACCGATACCAACAATAGCCAGATCTACATGCGTTCCTTTCTCTAAAATGTCAGCAATGACGCTAAGAGAAGACAGTTGATTTTTCAAATCAAAACTTTGTGTTATGGCTGGCGCATAGAGTTGGAAATAATTGCATGAAAAATGTTGGGCCATTTCTAGGGAAAGTGCATTTGAATGGATTGCGAGATTTATTGAACCGATTCCACCGCATAAAGGAATAATGTGTAGATCCTTATTTTCTTGATACGGTAATTCTTGAATAAAACGCCACAGTGCTTTTCCCCAAGTTAAGCCGATCGATTTTAGATGACGGAGATTGTTCATGACATAAAATGCAGCTGACTTCGCTACTTCATATTCAATCATGCTTAAATCTTTACCAAAGGAAGGGACAACAATTGCTTCATTTAGAGCAAATTGTTGCTCTAAAGTGCGCTCTAAATTTACCGTATATGCTGTTTCATCTTTGAAAAAATATTTAACAAAACCTAACTCTCTGCCTTTATTTATTTTTCGTGAAATAATGGTATTGGATACACCAAACTGTCGAGCAATTTCTGATTGCGTTAGTCCTTCAATAAAATGCATGGTGAGTACTTGAATAAGACTCACTTTTTCGCTTTCTTCAATCAAGGGGATGACGGCCTCCTCTAAAGAATATTACACCAAAATAATATCATAAAATTCGATTTATTACACTTTTCTAAATATTATTTGTTTTAACTTATTGACATACATATTATAGCATGATATTCTTTGTGTGTAAAATGTTCGAGTAAAGAACAATTTACACAACTCGGCCAAGTTGTAGTCACCGCGGTGATAGTGTTCGTTGAGAAGTCAAAGTTTACTATGAGGAGGAACTAGACATGGATGTTTTGGTAAAGTTGTCGGCAGAGTTTATTGGAATGTTTCAAGCAGGTGCAAATACGTTTGTGGGATTAGCGACAGGCATTATCCCTTTGCTGATTTCGCTGATTTTAACAATCAATGTATTCATCAAACTGATTAAAGAAGAAAGAGTATTTCGGTTTATGCAAAAGTGTACGCGATTTGTCATTTTGCGGTATACATTGATCCCATTTTTAGCAGTTTTCTTCCTTACCAATCCAATGTGTTATACATTTGGTCGGTTTTTAAAAGAGGAGCATAAAGCATCGTATTATGATTCCACTGTTTCCATGGTTCATCCGATCGTAGGTCTCTTTCCTCACGCTAACGCGGCAGAGTTATTTGTTTACTTAGGTATTGCACAAGGATTTGCACAGGTGGGCAACCAAAGCGAATTAGCAGTCCGCTACTTATTAGCAGGGTTTATCATTATTCTCATTCGTGGTATTGTAACCGAAAAAATTGCTAAATTCTTATCAAAACGGCATGAGGCAAAACAGAATATAGCTATGAATTAAGCTTCATCAGTATAAAATCTAAATTGATATCAGGAGGCATTTAATTATGAGTAAATATCAAAGTGTCAAAGTATATCAAGGCAAAGGAGGATGGGGTGGACCTTTTATCCTTATTCCTGACGATCAAAAGAAATATGTGATTTGCGTGACAGGAGGAGGCATTCATCCTGTAGCACAAAAAATTGCTGAACTCACAGGAACAATAGCCGTAGATGCTTTTAAAAATCCTGTTGAAAAAGAAGAAACGTTATGTGCTGTTATTGACTGCGGGGGTACAGCTCGCTGCGGAACCTATCCGCGACTTGGTATTCCAACTATTAATATAAAGCTTCAAGCTCCGTCTGGACCTTTAGCAAAATTCATGACAGAAGATATCTTTATTTCTGGAACAACTGTTGATGATATCGAGTTGCTGAGCGATAGTGAACAAGTGAGTATCTCTACAGCACGTCCCGCACATCACAAAAGAAGAGATAACACAAATGGCGATGCTCAAACAACTAATTATGCAGCAGTAGAAAAACCGACTGGGATAATCGGTTTTATTGACAGAATCGGTCGGGCTGCTGGTAATTTTATCAACATCATGTATCAAGCTGGGCGGGAAACGATTGATACGATAATAACCAATATTTTGCCTTTCATGGCTTTTGTGGCAACTTTGATTGGTATTATTAACTACACTGGTTTAGGAAATATCATTGCAACAGGACTTTCACCTTTGGCAGGCAGTTTAATTGGTTTGATTATTCTTGGAGTAATTACGAGCCTTCCGTTTTTATCACCATTACTTGCACCAGGTGCGGTTATTGCCGCTGTTATTGGTATTTTAATTGGTGGAGAAATCGCAAAAGGCACCATTCCAGCTCATTACGCGTTACCTGCTTTATTTGCGATCAACTCACAAGTTGGTTGTGACTTTGCTCCGGTAGGAATGACGTTAGGGGAGGCAAAACCTAAGACCATTGCAGCAGGCGTGCCGGCTATTCTCTTTTCCCGCATGATTACAGGACCGCTAGCCGTTATTGTTGCTTATCTTTTCTCGTTTGGATTGTAATATTTCATAGTAGCAAAAATATTTAAGGTCTAGATACAAAATTTTATGTAATTAAGGATAGCAAAGAGTGACTAGTGACCTTATATGGGAGGCTTATGAAGTATAAGGTCGCTAGTTACTAAAAATGACAAAGGAGAGAGCAAGATGGTACCTACACAAATTAAGTTTGGTTGTTTAACGAAAAAAGGGGTGGCAGAAGTACATGAACATAGTCTAACACAATTAAAAGCGGATGAATTACTAGTAAAGCAAGACGTTTGCAATATTTGTACGACAGATTATCAACAGTGGCAAGGATTGAGGGAACATCAGGGATATCCTATGGCTGGTGGCCATGAATGCTCTGGAATCATCATTGATAAAGGTAGCGAGGTAGGGGATGCCTTTGCTATTGGTGATCGTGTTAGCATTTTATATGATTACTGCGGTATTTGCGACCAGTGTAAAGCGGGTGAAATGACAAATTGTGAAAACATCGAGATGTTTGGCAAAAATTATTCAAAAGAGTATTATGGTTTATTTGGATTTGCTACTTACTTTGTCCGGAAAGCGAAAAGTTTTGTCAAGATGAATACTGAACTAGCTCCGGAAGAGGCTGCTTTCGTTGAACCACTAGGTTCGGTTCTGCAAAGCATGAAAAAGTTACGAATCCGTCCAGGAAAAGATACTGTGGTGGTAATTGGAGCAGGCACTATGGGGCTCTTAAATGCCGCTGTTGCAAGAGCAATGGGCGGACGAGTTATTGTCTCAGAAATGATGGATAAAAAGATAGATGTAAGTCGACGTATGGGATTTGAAGTGATTAATGCCAAAGAAGAAGATCCTGTGAAACGAGTCATGGAATTTACCAATGGCCTTGGTGCCGATATTGTAATACTAGCGGTAGGTGCAACAGCTGCCAATAACCAGGCACTTGAAATGATTAAAAAGAGAGATGCCAAGATATCTTTGTTTGCAGCGGGTTATCCAGCACCCCAAATGACAATTGACCCCAATATGATTCACTACAAAAAAATCGAATTAATTGGTACCTTTGGTTCGGATCTAGAAGATTACAATGATGCCGCTAGAATGTTGAATGAAAAGCGTATTGATGTATCACTGCTGATTGAAGAACGTATTCCTTTGTCCAAAATACAAGAAGCATTTGAAAAAGCCAACTCCAATAATTATCGTGTAGCGGTCATGCTACATGAAGACTAATTTGTAAAGAAAAGGTGAATATGATGAAATGCTTAGCGATTGCAGATTTATTTATTGATGAAAAAATGATGGAAAAAGGGCTAGGGAAACTAGCACAAAAAGGAATTGATATTGAAGTTAGAAAATGGGAACATGTTGATTTAGAGGCTCTACAGAAAGATAATATTGCACTTGAAAAACAAGGCAGTGAGGCAGTTTTATTGCCAGCAGATTTGATTGCGGGAATCGAAAACTTCGATATGATTATTACACAGTTTGCTCCTGTTGGAAAACAAGTTATTGATAAAACAAGTAATTTGAAATTTATTGGTGTATTACGCGCTGGTATTGAAAATGTGAATAGCACATATGCAAAAGAAAAAGGCATTACGGTATTTAATACAATGGGACGCAGCAATACAAGTGTATCGGAGTTTACCGTTGGGCTTATTTTGTCAGAAATTAGGAATATTGCACGTGCGCATGGCAACATGAAAGTTGGAAAATGGGAAAAAAATTATCCTAATGGTGTACTAGCGCCAGAGTTACGAGAATCGACAATAGGGCTCGTTGGATATGGTGCTATTGGACAATGCGTGGCGAGCTTACTTAGACCATTTGGTGGCAAAATCATTTTTTATGATGACTATTTTAAAGGAGACACACCGGATACGCAGGTGTCGTTAGAAGAGTTAGTCAAAACGGCAGATATTATTTCTATGCACTATCGCTTGACGCCGGAAACCAAACATATGTTAAATAAAGAACATTTTCAAAAAATGAAAAAAAATGCAGTTGTTATTAACAGTGCGAGAGCAGGTTTAATTAACGAGCAAGACTTAATAGATGCTTTACAGGATAAAATTATAGCTGGCGCCGCGGTTGATGTTTTTGAAAAAGAGCCGCTTCCAGAAGAGCATCCGTATTTGACTTTAGATAATGTAACGATTACTCCTCATATTGCGGGATCTACCATTGGTAATTTTGGCAACTCACCAGCCATTTTGGCAGAACGAATCATAAGAGAATATTTGCAATATTAGGAGAATTTAACAATGAAATATTATAGTAAAATTACTCGATGGGGAAACGAGGCTATGCAGTTTCTTACAGATGAAGATCTACAGTGCATTATTATTTTTAATGAAGGAGTACCAGCAGAGCTAGTTGATATAGCGGTTTTGCATGAGCCAGCTCCGGTGTTCGGTGATATTGCAGTTGGAGATACTATCGAATTATGTGGAAAATATTTAAGAGTATCGGCTGTTGGGTCGGAAGCAATGCAAACTTTGCGTGA
>JBEQCC010000127.1:0-6721 GCA_041639455.1 Pelosinus sp.
ACCTAGATATCTAGGTTCTCTTTTTAATGACTAAATACGAAAAGATGGATTGAGATGAAGCAGAAAGATCAATAGTAAGTGTAATATTAGCGATATTAACGAAGTGGCAAACTACGCAGCTAAATATATATAAATAGTAGTAATAAAGGTATCGAAAATGAGTACAATTGAATATACTCATGTTTTAAATTCGAGAATTATAGATGTAGTTTTACAAATTCCATGTAGTGATTATATAAAACAAGTTTAATAAATGGCGGGAGAGGGTGTTGATATGAACTCGTACTATCATCTTATTCGGTATGATGGGAATAAAGATCTGTTTTGCGCATTGGAAATGTCAATCGCTGCTCAGACTAATAACGTTCCATTTCATATTCATGTAGAGGGATTACGCGGAACAGGTAAGACCACTATCATTCGTGCAGCAAAGCAAATTTTGCCGCCGATAGCTAGAATAAAAAATTGCATCTATAATTGTCATCCTGATGCACCCCACTGTCCAGAACATCGTAATTTGTCGCAGAAACAAGTGCAGGCTATTGGCAGTGAAATTGTACCTTGCCCTTTTCTCGAAATCTCACATGCAGCAAAGGTAGGTACGGTGATTGGCAGTATTGATATTGGCAAATTAACGGACCGCAATAATTCAATAGCTGCCCTCCTGCCAGGTACAATACCACAGGCACATCGTGGTATCATATTTATAGATGAAATAAACCGTCTTGCTGATACATCTCCAGAACTAGCTGATGTATTATTGGATGTAATGGGCACCAAGCCAGGGCGAGTACAAATTGAAGAAACGGGATTGCCAACTGTTGATTTCCCGGTGTCGGTTAGCATCTGGGCGGCATCAAATCCTGATGAAGAGCCAGGATCTTTAGTACAAATCCGTAAACAATTAGCTGATCGTTTTGACGTAATGGTATCAATGGGAAGACCTAATAACCATCAAGCAGTATACGATATATTAAACCATGGCGCGGGTAATTTTTCATCCAGGCATGAGCTGGATCAATTACTTGTTGGAGAGTTAGAAGCAATCCAGATTGATTCAACTATAAGAAAAATATTGGCGGCAATTTATATTGAATTTGGTTTGGAAAGCTTAAGAGCAGTGAAAGCGTTGGAATCGGCAGCAAGCCTTACAACATTACTTTCAGGCAGACGGACTATTACTATCGCTGATATAATTCGGGTGGTGCCATTAGCATTAGGACATCGGACAGATGTGGGTACAATAACAAATATAATAAGGTATCTGAAAAATTTGCACGATGGTTTTGAGGATAAACGGGATAATGTTATAAATAGTAATATATCAGAAGCTTTAAAAGTAGACATTAAGAATAAGGAAAACAAATCATGGTTGATGATGTGGTGGGATTATCTCCGGAAAAAGCTCTCAGTCAGATGTAATAACGCATCAGGGAAGAGTACTTCGGCTAAAGGGGGATTACAGATGTCTAGTGTGGCTAAGGCCATTGATCCCGTAGGCGAAACAATGATAGCTCCCGCCAAACGAGCATTGCCCTTAGGACAACTACCAGATGAACAGTTAATTACAGTGGAAGTAAAGAAATAATATGGAAAATAGCATTTATTTTGAATGTAGTCGTCTGGGGCTAGCTGCACAGCAATTGGCAAGAGTGCTACGCGAAGATAAAGGAGCGCGCATTGGGCAATGTACGGTAATAAGTTGTAAAGTACATTATTATCAGTTGCACAAACCCGAAGAAGTACATATTCTGCGAAAATATGATGCGGGGAAAACTTTTTATCATCGAAAGGATATTGGCAAGATATATCACGCAGATGTATTTCATCAATGTGGTTTTGTTGACCCCAAAATGTTGGCACAAACGATAAAAGAAGCAATTTGTGTATATCATGAACAATGTCAGATTAAAATTGGTGAAAAAGTTAATTGCACCCATAGCCTCTTTATGAATCCCGATCTGATTGATATCCAAACGTCAGGCGGAGGAGGGCGAATAACAGGCAGTCTTAATTATGAAAAAAAAGCTTCCTTATGCAAAGCCCATGAAAACCATGTGCATATAACGGGAATGCTGCTATCAGAAGATTTGACAGGGTTATTTTATGTCGTGCAGGCGGTGGAAAATGCTATTTTAGCAAGTAACTTAGAGTTGCGTCGTAACGAACGGATATTGTATATAAATAGTGAGAACGGTGCGGAAGGGGATTTTTCAGCATATACCACAGATTCAGACTCTTGTTTACGGGAGAAAAATCTAACAGAATTGTCACCAGTTACCGAACAACAGCAAGAAATTAAAGACTCTGAGGATTTAAAGAAAGATATTGATAACTCTACTGATATAAAGGAATTTTTAAATAAGACTGAAGATCAGAATAGGTTATCGAAAGGTTTAACAAAAGGTGATAATGATGATCAAATGTTGGTCGGCATGGATGGGAAGGGAATTATCCAGTTGGAAGGTCACACTATAACTATAGATCGTAGGGAGTATAGTAAGGAGTATGAAGAATATCTGGAGCGCAACTTAGTAGAAGTTGAAGAGCAATTGCGCCGTATGCAAAAACTGAATAAACAAGCATCAATAAAATCAAATAACGCAAAGCATGTATCTCAGTGGAAGAATGGTTATAAAGGAAGGCGCATTATTCAAAAAGTTGGGCAAGAGGCTTTGGTTGAGTTGGGGATTGCTGAAACAGTATATGCTGCAGTACGTCGTATGGCAGAGGAAAAAAAGGCGGATTTTCAAATTACCGAAGAGGATTTGCAACATTATATTCGCCATAGATCTAAAGAAAGGGAGATATGCCTAATTATTGATGCCAGTGCCAGTATGGAGGGGAAACGTATAAATGCGGCAAAAGCTTTAGCTCATCAATTATTATTTACAACTCCCGATCGTATTTGTGTAGTTACTTTTCAGGAGCAAAGGGCAGATGTGAGAGTGCCCTTGACTCGAAATTATCGGCAAGTGGAACAAGGTTTACGCAATATTAAAGCTTGTGGATCAACACCACTGGCACTTGGATTAAAAGCGGGTCTACAGCATCTAAAAAGGGCTAAAGCCTGTAATCCCACCATAATTTTAATTACAGATGGACTACCTGACAGTCCTGACTGTACTACACAGGAGTCGATAAATGATGCTATTACAGTCGCAAGAGAGATTAAAAAAGCCGGCTATGATTTTATTGCTATTGGTTTAAAACCGTTTCACAATCATCTAGCGCAGTTAAGTGAAGCAGCTGGTGGGACTGTATATATAGTTGATGAGCTGAAAAAGCAATCGTTAAATGATGCAATTTTCTTGCAGCAAAGTCATTGCTAAGGTGTTGCTATAATAAATATAAATGCCCTTGCCATGAGCGCAAGGGCATTTATATTTCTGTAAGTTAAAAGAAAATATATAATGTAAAAGGAATTATGTCCATTGAGAAGAATGGTTGTATATACAAACTAACGTTAAAACTAAAAATAAAACGGGGTGAGTATTTGATGGGGATTTATCGCTTTAATACTGGAGAAGAGACTATTGAATTACCACTTATACCAGATGTGAAAAAGCTTTATATTGAGCCAACTACAAATTGCAACTACTCCTGCGTTACGTGTATTCGGCATTCTTGGGGTGATGATATTAGTCATATGCCTTGGCCTGTATTTAGTAAGGTCTTAAAGGATATGGAAGAATTGCCGAATCTAAAGACAGTCCATTTTGGTGGCTTTGGTGAACCGTTATCTCATCCTAGAATGATAGATATGATAAGAACCTGTAAGGAATTGGGTTATGCTGTAGAAATGATTACAAATGGTTCTTTATTGACCTCCGAAGTGGCAGCTCAGTTGATTGATATTGGGCTTGACTATATTTATGTTTCGTTAGATGGTCCGGATGATGACTCTTTTAGTCGAATTAGACCAGGGGCTAGTTTTGAGGATGTAACACGCAACATCCGGATGTTACAAACTTTAAAAAAGAAAATGAATAAATTAACCCCACAGTTAGGTATCGAGTTTGTCGCAACGAAAACCAATTTTAATAAACTCCCGATGATGAGATCTATTATCGATGACTTAGGTGCAAATCGTTTCGTCATATCAAATGTATTGCCCTACCATGAGAGTATGAAGGATGAAATCCTATATAATGTAGATGCCAATCTTGAGGGGTTTGGTTGGGAATCACCCCTTCTTTCTGTGAAGGCTTCCCCAAATTTTCAGCTTCGTACACAACGTACATGTAAGTTTGTGGAAGATAAGGCTTTGGTAATTACCCATGAAGGGAATGTCAGTCCGTGCTATGCATTTATGCATAACTATCATTGCTATATTTTCGGTCGTAAAAAAGCTATGGTAGCCTATAAGTTCGGTAATGTATTACTTCAGTCTTTGGGAGATATTTGGCAAGATCCTCGATACGCAGTATTTCGATGGGGAGTTAGAAATGCACAATACCCGTCTTGCGTTGATTGTCGCCAAGCAGATGGCTGTGTTATGGCGCAGACGAACGAGGCAGATTGTTGGGGAAATCTGCCATCTTGCGGCGATTGCTTGTGGGCAAGGAATATTGTAGTCTGCCCTTAAAAATCTTCGTTTATTTAGATCATGCTGGTTCAACGCCCTGCCGAATACCATTGATAAACAGCATCCCGAGCGGTTGAAAATGATTCGGGATATTTTGGGACTGGTGATGGTGACCCGTCAACAATTGCATCGGTAGTAAAAAAAAGCTGCACGTCATCTGGCGTGCAGCTTTTATGTGGTCTATCGGAGGATTAAACCGAGGATAGAATTACAGCAGGATTATCCGGCTGGCGCTTCAGCGGCGTAGTTATGCAGCGTAGACAATAGGCTTGACATAATTCTCTTGACATACATGAATGGAAAATTGCATATCATCATATCATAACAAGGATTAGCGCAAATATGATTGAGGTGGCTGCGATGGATGTAGTTGAAGTATTAAAAGCGCTGGGTGATGGGACTCGGCTGCGGATTTTACACTTATTGCACAAGGAAACCTTATGTGTCTGTGATTTGGAAGCAGTGCTGAATCTCAGTCAGTCCAATGCCTCTCGGCATCTGATTAAGCTCAAACAGGCCAAGCTGATTGCCGGTGACAAAAAAGCTCAGTGGGTATATTACAGAGTGGATAAAACCAGCCTGGAGCGGTATTCCTTTGTACAGGAGTTGCTAGCCAAGGAGCTGGAGCAAGAGTCGCATTGTCAAAAAGACTTAGCGCGACTAAAGAAATACCGGGGACAAGGCGGCTGTTGTGAGACCAGCGTGAAAATCAGGGACGAATAAAAATTGTAACGATTATATGAAGAAATTGAAAATGATAAATTTCTGATCATCACCGCTGTTGACATTTTACAGTAGAGGGCTGACATTTCATATCTGCCCTCTACTGTTTGATAGCACATCATCAAAATTTGAAAGATTTTATTTTAAAAAAATACTTGCAAATTGCAAATAACGTTGGTAAAATGAGGGCGAGGTGATAAAAATGGAGATGGAGCAAATCAGGGAAACCTTTCATTTGATGACGAGACGGCTGGGGTTAATCGATAAATGCGGCTGTAAAGTCATTGAAACCGATCTATCAGTTATTCAGAGCCATATTTTGTATGAGATCAATAAGCGACGGCAGCCCTCCATGCAGGAAGTAGCCGATGCGCTAGGTATGGATATTACCACTTTTAGCAGGCAAGTCCAAACACTGGTGAAGTTGGAATTGGTAGAGAAAGTGGAGGATCCTGGGGATAGACGGGTATATATGCTTTCCTTGTCAGAGCTGGGGTCCCGCGTTGTGACGGAAATCAGTGAGCAGATGAATATCTATTTTCAGGAAGTATTTTCGAGTATGACAGAATTTGAGAAAGAGACTGTCATTCGCTCTATTCAATTGCTGAATCGGAGTTTAGTTCAATCCAGTGTCTGCTGTTCACCGGTACGGTGAGCTCTTTTTTAAACATATATTTGCAAAATGCAAATAAAAAACGGGGGTGTGTAAAAAATGTATGATATCTTAGAAACTTTTGCTACACTTATTTTGGAATTATCCGTATTGTTTATCGGAATCAGTTTTTTGATTAATTTACTCCAAATCTGGATTCCTTATGACAAGATCAATACGTGGCTTTCCGGTAAAAACTCTTTTGTTGGTGCATTGGGGGCAATTGTATTTGCTTTTGTAACGCCTTTTTGTTCTTGCTCTACCATTCCAATCATTGTGAATTTATTAAATAAAAAGGTCCGTTTTGGTATAGTCATGATCTTTTTATTTTCCTCACCCATTTTAGATCCGACCATTCTTACACTTATGGTATTTTCTTTGGGATGGAAAGTAGCTACGATTTATACACTGATCACTTCAGTGCTATCCATCGTTATCGGTTTTGCTCTGGAAAAGATGGGTTTCGAAGGAGCAGTGAAGAATGTTGTGGTGCAAGATCTCGATGCAACTCCAGCGAGTTTTAGTGTCGCTGGGGCTTGGAAAGAAACGATTGAGCTTATAAAATCAGTGTATCCCTATTTATTGTTTGGTGCAGCAATCGGAGCTTTTATTCACGGGGTCGTACCAACGGAGTGGATTTCCCATTACTTGGGAGGCGACTCGTGGTGGCTTATTCCCTTAGCGGCTATAATTGGCATTCCATTGTATGTCCGTCTATCTGCGATGATCCCTATATCCCAGATTCTCATCGCCAAAGG
>JBEQCC010000128.1:0-6695 GCA_041639455.1 Pelosinus sp.
TTTTGAAATAAGAACCATTATTCCTGCGAAGTTTTGCCTCGTCTGGCACAAAAATTACTCGTCATCGACCATTCCGCTAGTTTTCAGACACACCCTAGAAAATAATTCCTCTTTTAACAAAATACTATAAAATCAAAAATAATGCAACTCTTTTGAAGACACGTCCACTATCTCTATTTGTATTAAAAATCGTAGAATAAGAATACTAAAACAAGAGTAAGCCTCTATACTGAATGCTTTTTCACTTTATCTCCCTAATTTAGCATTCCATCCGGCAATTTAGAAGGACTTTAAAACATTTTTATAGAATCAGTATCATACCTTTAAAGCTTTATCAAGATAAAAAGGATCATAAAAAGGTGTACAGTAAGTATGCCTTTTTATTGCATTCAGGAAGGAGACTCCCCTATTTGCTACGCTACATGCTAATCCGCATCTTTAATTCTCTGTTAGTGCTGTTCGCCATCATTACGATTACATTTTTCTTAATGCATGCCATCCCCGGCGGACCTTTTACCAGCGAAAAGAATATTCCTGCGGCTGTTTTGAAAAATATTGAAGAGCGTTATCGTCTGAATGACCCATTATGGAAACAATACATAGACTATTTGGGTAATTTGATTCGCTTTGACTTAGGGCCTTCCTTTAAGTACGCAGGCCGTACGGTTAACGATCTTATTCGTGAAAGCTTTCCTGTCTCCTTGCAGTTGGGTATGGTGAGCATTGCTTTATCTATTTTATTAGGAATTCCCGCTGGTGCCATAGCAGCCCTGCGCCAAAATAAGTGGCAGGATTATGTTACTATGTTCTTTGCCACCTTAGGTGTCTCTGTACCTAGTTTTGTTCTTGCTACCTTGCTTATCTATATTTTTGCAATCAAGCTTTCCTTATTGCCTGCTGCCATGTGGGGTGGTATTACCTATATGATTTTACCAGCCTTAACCCTCGCGGGACAACCGACAGCTTTCATCGCCCGACTTACCCGCTCCAGCATGTTAGAAGTCCTGGCCCAGGATTATATTAAAACAGCCCGGGCAAAGGGGCTGTCTTCGATCCTCATTCTCTACCGTCATGCACTGAAAAATGCTTTAATCCCAGTCATCACCTATATCGGACCTACGGCTGCAGGGATTCTGACGGGAAGTTTTATTATTGAAAATATCTTTGCGATTCCCGGCTTGGGGCGGCATTTCGTTACCAGTATCTATAATCGGGACTATACCGTAATTCTCGGTGTGACCATTTTTTACAGTGTCTTGATTATTGGTTTAAATCTAATCGTGGACCTGATCTATCCGCTGCTCAATCCCCGTATTAAACTAAACGGGAAACAGGGGGAATAACAGCAATGCATCTTAACAATCACTCATTTGAACCCATCCTGCAGAAGGATACTGCCGCAAACCATATCCGTCCTAGTATAACCTATCGGCAAGATGCCTGGCGTCGTTTGAAAAAGAATAAACTTGCCATGATCGGACTCTATGTCATACTGCTCATCCTTCTCATTGCCTTTGCAGGTCCTTGGCTGTCTTCTCTTTCTTACTCTGACCAAGATCTCATGGCAACCAACCAGTCTCCCAGCGCTGAGCATTGGTTCGGTACGGATAATCTTGGTCGGGATTTGTTTATTCGTGTTCTGTATGGTGCACGCATCTCTCTGTCCATCGGTATTGTCGCCAGCATACTGAATCTTACCATCGGTGTAATTTATGGAGGTATCGCCGGATTTTTTGGCGGACGTATTGATAAGGTCATGATGAATATCGTTGATATCTTATATGGTATACCTGTCCTGCTCTATGTAATATTGCTAATGGTAGTCTTAGAACCTGGCCTAATTAATATTTTTATCGCATTGGGTATTGCGTACTGGCTGCGTATGGCACGGATTGTCCGCGGCCAGATTTTAAGTCTGAAAGAACAAGACTATGTACTTGCCGCAAGAACTCTTGGAGCAGGCAGCTGGCGAATTTTATTCCACCATCTGCTTCCTAACAGCATGGGCCCCATTATTATTACCATGACACTGGCGATTCCCGAAGCCATCTTTACCGAAGCCTTCTTAAGTTTTATTGGTTTAGGAGTTGCCGCTCCTATGGCCAGCTGGGGAGTACTGGCCTCTGAGGGAATCACCAGCTTGCGTTCCTATCCTTTCCAATTGTTCTTTCCCGCAATGGCAATCAGCATCACCATGCTGGCATTTAATTTTTTAGGGGATGGGCTGCGGGACGCCTTAGATCCCAGAGTACGGCGTTAGGAGGTATAGAATGAGTAGCAACCCACTGCTTACAGTAGAAGAATTAACCGTGTCTTTTGATACATATGCAGGTGAAGTAAAGGCCGTGGATGGTATTAGTTTTCAGGTTTACCCAGGGGAAGCCATCGGCATCGTTGGCGAATCAGGCTGTGGCAAAAGTGTTACTGCCCATTCCATTATGCAGCTTATTCCTACACCTCCTGGCCGCTATGCCAAAGGTAAAATCCTTTTTGGAAAAGATGATCTATTGCAGAAATCTGAGGCAGAAATGACAAAAATTCGCGGTAACGATATCAGTATTATTTTTCAAGATGCTATGACGTCTTTAAACCCAGTCCTTACGATTGGAACGCAGATTGGAGAATCCCTGCAGCTGCATCAGCATATGAATAAACAGGATGCCTATGCACGGGCAGTAGAAATGCTGCGCCTGGTCGGCATACCCTCTCCCGAAGAGAGGATTAAAGAATACCCCCATCAATTCAGCGGCGGTATGCGCCAGCGGGTCATGATTGCCATGGCCCTCTCCTGTAATCCGAAACTATTGATTGCCGACGAGCCCACCACGGCCCTGGATGTTACGATACAAGCACAAATTTTAGATTTAATGAAAGATCTTCAGGGAAAACTAAATACTGCCATTATTCTAATTTCCCATGATCTTGGTGCCATTGCCAGTCTGTGCAGCCGTGTCATTGTAATGTATGCGGGTAAAATTGCAGAAGCAGGTACGGCAATGGACATATTTCACCAGCCCCAGCATCCTTATACTTGGGGACTCTTACAATCCTTACCTCGCATCGATATGATGCAAAAACAAAAACTCTCCATCATTCCCGGTCAGCCTCCTGATCTTTTGTCACCACCAACCGGATGCCCTTTTCACCCCCGCTGCCCTCACGCCATGGCTATCTGTCAGGAGCATTATCCTGAAACAACAGTACTGGCTAAGGAGCATGTGGTACACTGTTGGCTGCAGCATCCCGATGCACCTAAGCCAAAACGGGAGGTAACACCCTAATGGGACAGACAGCGCTACTAGAAGTGCGTAATCTTAAAAAGTATTTTATTACTGACACCGATTTTTTTGGACGCCCTGCCTCTTACCTAAAAGCGGTAGATGACGTGACTTTTTCCATTGAAAAGGGTAAGACCCTCGGCCTCGTAGGCGAAAGCGGCTGCGGCAAATCCACCACAGGAAAAACGATTCTTCAATTGTATAAACCTACCGCTGGAGAAATTCTCTTTCATGGAAAAAATATCAATCATCTAATGGAAGAAAAGAAATTGCGTCGTGAAATGCAAATGATTTTTCAAGACCCTTATGCATCGCTAAATCCTCGCATGACGGTGAGTGACATCGTCGGTGAACCCCTAGACATTCACAGGTTAGCTTCCTCTGGGGAACGAAAAGAGAGAATTATCACTCTCTTACAAATGGTGGGACTCAGTGCAGAACATATGAGCCGCTTTCCTCATGAGTTTAGCGGCGGACAACAGCAGCGAATCGGCATTGCCCGTGCATTGGCGGTAGAGCCGAGTTTTCTCATTTGCGATGAGCCGATTTCCGCCTTAGATGTTTCGATTCAAGCCCAAGTGGTTAATTTATTAGAACGCTTGCAGGAAGAACTGGGACTGACTTATTTGTTTATTGCTCATGACCTAGCCATGGTAAAACATATCAGCGATAGGGTGGCGGTCATGTATCTCGGTAAAATTGTGGAATTAGCTGATAGCATTGAGTTATACCGCAGGCCTCAGCACCCTTATACTAAGGCACTGTTATCCGCTATACCCATTCCAGATCCATTAATAGAGGCCAAACGACATCGTATTCCCTTAACAGGTGATGTTCCAAGCCCTCTTACTCTCCCTGGCGGCTGCCGATTTTCCTCTCGTTGTCCCCATGTCATGACCTTATGTTCTGAGCAAGAGCCCGTCTTGCAAGATATCGGAGCGGGGCACATGGCAGCATGCCATCTCATTTCAAGAAAGTAGCTAAAAGACTCTATGATTTAGGAGAACATAATGAAAGAATTGCGAAAAAAAATTGAAGCTACCTTAGCAGCATACAGGGGACGCTGGGGAATGGTGATTCTAAATCATTCCAGTGGACAGCATTTCTCATTAAACCCTGATATGGTCTTCCCCGCAGCGAGTATGATTAAAATCCCTATTATGTATGAAGTAATGCGCCAAGCAGCAGCTGGCAGAATCGACCTTGAACAGCTTCTGATTGTAAAGGATGAATTGCGCGTAGATGGAGCCGGTATTCTCAAAGAACTGCGGCCAGGTATCTCTATGACGATTCGAGAACTTGTCACCTTAATGATCATCCTCAGTGATAATACGGCAACCAATATGCTCATTGATCTTCTTAGTATGAACCCTGTCAACCAAACCATGGAGCATTTGGGATTAAAATCAACAGTACTACGTCGTCAAATGATGGATTTTGCCGCCGCTGCAGCCGGTCAGGAAAACGAAACCTCCTCAGCAGATATGATACGTTTATTAACAACAATTTACGATCATACCGACCTTCCTGCTGCTTATGGCAAACTAATGATTGATATTTTATCCAGGCAGCAAGTTAGAGATAAATTACCCTTCTTCCTGCCAGAAGACATAGTAATTGCTCATAAAACAGGAACTCTCCCGGGAGTGGAGCATGATGGAGGAATCCTCTTCTTACCCGGCGGTCCTTATTTTATTTGCATCATGACTGCTGATCTCCCCGCTAATGTAGAAGGACTTCAGCTAGTTGCCACCCTTGGCAAGGTGCTATACGAACATGTTGGGCATATCCAGACCAAGTAAGACACCCTGGCAAGAAAGTCCATTCCTGATGGTTGTTTTGACACGAATTCATTTTCACATTAAGGGGGAAAAACAATGTATAAGAAAATCCTTCTAGCTATGATGATGCTAATAATGCTCCTTAGCCTAACGGTAGGCTGTAGTAAATCTGACAGCAACGAGCAGGTGCTTCGCTATGCCTTAGAGGCAGAACCGGCAACCTTAGACCCTGCCAAATCCACAGCCATTCCAGAATCCCTAGTCGAACTGCAGATTTTTGAAGGCTTGACCCGCCTGGATGCAAAAGATCAACCTGCAGCTGGCGTGGCGGAACGCTGGGAGGTCACTCCTGACGGCCTTAAATATATTTTTTATTTACGCCAGAATGCAAAATGGTCCAATGGTGATCCCGTAACTGCAGGAGATTTTGAGTTTGCCTGGAAACGAGTCTTAAATCCTGAATTTGCTTCTGAAAATGCCTATATGTTATTCTCCATAAAAAACGCCCAAGATTACAATGAAAAGAAAACAGCAGCTGATACTGTAGGAGTGAAAGCCTTAAATGAGTATACCCTGGAAGTGACCTTAGAAAAACCTACGGCTTATTTTCTAAGTTTAGCAGCCTTCCATGCCTTTTATCCAGTTCATCAAAGAACAGTATCTGCCAGCCCTGACAAATGGGCTAATGAAGTAAATACCTTAGTTGGTAATGGTCCCTTCAAAATAACCAATTGGGTTCGCAGTGGTAAAATTGAATTTGCGAAAAATGATCAATACTGGGATGCAGCAGCTGTGAAACTAACAAAAATGGAATGGCCAATTAGTGATTCCCAATCTACCCGACTGTCGCTGATCGAAAATAAGCAGGTTGACATGATGGTGGAGCCGCCTGTTGTAGAGCATGACCGCCTGAATAAAGAGGGACTTCTCCAAGTATCACCTTACTTAGGCACCTATTATTATGTATTTAATACCCAAAAAGCTCCCTTTGACAATCCTAAAGTACGCAAAGCTCTTACCTTGGGCATTAATCGCGATGCACTTGTGAAAAATGTAATCAAAGGTGGGAAAAAACCGGCCTATGCTTGGGTGGCACCAGGTCTTACGAATCCTTCTACTGGTAAAGATTTTCGTGAAGAAGGCGGAAATTATGCCATAGAAGATATCGATTTAGCTAAAAAGCTATTAACGGAAGCCGGCTACCCAGGCGGACAGGGATTGCCTCCCATTACTATTTTGTTCAATACTGGCGAGATGCATAAATCCATTGCCGAAGCGATTCAAGAAATGTGGAAACAGAACTTGGGGGTATCCGCGAGCTTAACCAATCAAGAATCAAAAGTATTCTTAGAATCACGAACCCAAGGTGAATTTCAAGTTGCCCGGGCTTCTTGGGTCGGTGACTATGCCGATCCCATGACCTTTATGGATGTATTTAACGATCCCACTAATGATGCCAAGTATAAGAATCCGGCATATAATAACCTGATAGAAAAGGCTCAATCCCTCGCTTGCCAGGCACCGGGCCTCCTCCCGCGGCAAACCGGCTGATCGTGCCTCGCGCAGCGCCTGCCGGTAGCAGTCAATCGACTCGGACAGCTGCCCGAGTTCGGACAGGGTCTGACCCAGGTTTCCC
>JBEQCC010000129.1:0-6694 GCA_041639455.1 Pelosinus sp.
GAAAGTTTTGGATTACTGGGGATGCGGGAGCGAATTCATCTGCTAAATGGCGAGCTGGCAATAAAGTCCGAAATTGGGGTAGGCACAAAAGTCATTATAAAAGTAGTATTTAAATAATAAAGGATATACCTGAAATTTCTAAAGGAATAAATGGAATTTTCTTGGTATATCTCTATTATTTTAGCAATGCTGCAGATTTGATGCTAAGTAAAAAAGTGCATTTGCATCTTATTTTTCAAAGAAATTTCAAAGAGATGAATTTATCTCCATTGTTGTAGGATTATAGTGGATTTATATAGAGATTTGTTATATTATAGCAATTAAAAGCTGTGTATATTGAGTTATTGCATGATAGGAGCGGGGAACCAATCAGAGTATCCGCAGAGGAGTATATTATCACAAGGGATGGATGCAATGAATCAACAATTTAAAATTCTTATTGCCGAGGATAGCAAATTAGAACGCCGAATGTTACGCAATAATCTTGTGTCTTGGGGCTATCAGGTTTATGAAGCCGTGAATGGCAAAGAGGCAATTGTGATGTTTGATGAGGTGAATCCTGACTTAGTCATTTTGGATGGAATCATGCCGGAAATGGATGGCTATGCTGTGTGTGAGTATTTGCAGGAGCAGAAAAGAAGAAGTAAGACTCCGATTATCCTCATTACTGCCTACGACAACGAAGAGGCGGTGGAACGAGCCTTTGCAGCAGGTGCTGGTGAGTATTTAACCAAGCCTGTGTATTGGAATGTTTTGAAATATCGCATTAAAAGAATTCTGCAAGCAAGGCAGGCAGAAATTGCCTTGGGCAAAAGTGAAGAAAAGCTGCAGGGCATTTTAAATAATGCGGTAGTCGGTATTGGAATTCTTGATGAACATGGTAATTGCATTTATGGGAATCAGAAATTGGTGGATATGCTCGGCTACTCTTTGGAGGAACTGCATACAATTGGTTTAAAGCAGATAACGCACCCGGAGGATTGGCCAAGAAGTGCAGAAGGACTGCGGAAAATGGTCAATAAAGAAAAGCTGGAATATCATGTGGAAAGACGTTGCATTCGTAAAGACCGGACTGTCTTTTGGGCCAGATTGTCTGCGGCGGTTGTATATGATGAAGATCATGAAGTCAATTCGATTCTTGGCATCATGATTGATATTACAGATCGCAAGGCAATGGATGTGCAAATTAGTTTGCAAAATCAATATTTATTGGCTCTAAATGAAGTATCGCTGCAGTTGTTAAATCGTTTAGATTTGGATGATGTATTGGCTATGATTGTGACTCATGCGGTAAGTTTATTCCCTAATGCCAGTGGCAGCCTGTTTCTCTTAAAAGAAAATAATTCCCAGGTCGAACTTAAATTTGCTATCGGACTTGATAAAAATAGCATTGGCACAGTTCAGCGCAAAGACGAAGGAATTATTGGAGAAGTATTTCGCACGGGTGAGACCGTGATAGTGAATGATTATCAAAATTGGGCAAAGGGCATCAATAGTCATGGTATGGTACACTATGGAGTATTTATTGGAATGCCTTTGTTCTCTGACAAAAAAGTGGTTGGTGTCGTTTATATTTATTTTGATGATTCAGCCTGGGGTTGTACCGAAGAACAAAAGTTCTTATTAGAGCGTTTTATTAGTCTGGCTTCTATTGCTTATGATAATGCGATTCTATATAAACTTGCTCAGGAAGAAATTGGGGAACGTAAGCTGGTGGAGGAAAAGCTCAGATATGTAAGTATGCATGATTCCCTGACTGGCCTTTATAATCGTACCTATTTTGAAGAAGAATTTCAAAGAATCTCGAGTGGATATTACCCCTCTGTCGGAATTATTGTTTGTGATGTTGATGAATTAAAAGTTGTGAATGATACACTGGGACATGCTTTTGGAGATGCATTGATTGTCGCCGCAGCAACAGCGCTAAAACAGGCTTGCCGTCCAGGTGATACGGTTGCTCGGATTGGCGGCGATGAATTTGTAGTATTGCTGCCTGGTGCGGATCAAGAAGTGATGCGAGACGTATGTCGCCAAATTAACGAAAAATTACAGCACTGCCGGAAGAACTTAAATGAAACCATTGTACGCTTATCCATAGGCTGGGCTCTGCATATTGGGCCAGATGTAAATCGCAAAGAACTGTTCAAAGAGGCTGATAAAAAGATGTATCAAGATAAAATTCTTCATAGGATCGGTTAAACCATAGAATCGTATTTATATTATGATTCCCTTTAAATAGGGTATAATAGGTGAAGATTAGAAGAAACGTTTTATCTATTATAAAAGGAGGCGATAGGGTTGCGCTTGAGGCAGACAGACACGCCTTTACTGGCTGCAATGCAGCATTATGTGCAAGAGGAAGTGATTCCTTTTCATACTCCAGGACATAAACAAGGTAAAGGAATGCATCATACATTAGAAAGAATAATAGGCAGAGATGCTCTAGCCTTGGATTTGGCTTTAATGGAAGAATTAGATGATTTTCACGAACCCTATGGCTGCATAAAGGATGCTCAGAAGCTGGCTGCACAGCTTTATGGAGCAGATCATAGTTTTTTTGTTATCAATGGTACGACGGGCGGAATTTATGCAATGATATTAGCTGTTGCTGGGCCAGGAGAAAAAATTATCGTGCCCCGTAATGCTCACCGCTCTATTATTGGCGGGATTATCTTGAGTGGGGCGATTCCAATCTTCATGCAGCCAGAAGTTGATAATGACTTAGGGCTGGCTATGGGAGTTACGCCAGAAACAGTAGAGAATACAGTGGGTCAGCATCCAGATGCTAAAGGAGTACTCATTATTAACCCTAATTATTATGGGGTTGCTGTGGATTTAAAAAAAATTGTAAATATTGTTCATGAACATAATATGGTGGTACTGGTAGATGAAGCCCATGGTCCTCACTTGCGTTTTAGCAATCGTCTGCCGATACAAGCCTTGGATGCTGGAGCTGATATTTGTGCCCAGAGTACTCATAAGATTATTGGCGCGTTGACTCAATGCTCCTTAGTTCATTGCCGGGAGGGACGTATTCGCGTACCTCATCTAAAAGCAATGCTGCAGTTGACTCAGTCTACCAGCCCTAACTATATTATGTTGGTATCCTTAGATGTAGCTCGCATGCAAATGGCTTTAGAAGGAACGGCACTCATTGAGCGATCCATTGCCTTAGCCAACTGGACAAGGCAGGAAATTAATAAAATACCTGGTTTATACTGTTTTGGTTCGGAGAAAAAGGGGAATCCCGGAATATATGATTTAGATCCAACGAAGGTTACTGTTACGGTTAAAGGACTGGGATTAACAGGTCCTGAGGCAGAGCGGATTTTACGTCATCAGTATAAAATACAAGCTGAACTTTCTGATTTATATAATCTTCTTTTTTTAATTACCTTAGGGGATCGAGAAGAAGAAGTACATCTGTTGGTGGCAGCTCTTCGGGATATGGCAAAAAAACATGCAAAGGCTTATGACTTTTCCTTATTAGAACGATGCATTCATGCACCATACCCAGTAGCGCCTCAAGGTATTTTATCTCCTCGTGAGGCTTTGTTTGGCAACACCTGCATGGTACCTTTTGCTCATTCTGCGGGAATGATTTGTGCTGAAATTGTCACCTTTTATCCTCCCGGTATCCCTGTGGTATGCCCGGGAGAGAGGATAACGCAGGAAATTATTGATTATTGTCAACTGCTTCAGCAAAGCGGTATGCATGTGTCCGGACCAGAAGACTATACATTAAAAACGATTAAAGTGGTGGATTAAATGAATGGTAAATTAATTATTATTGAAGCCGGAGATGGCAGTGGCAAAGCAACGCAGAGCGAAAAACTATATCACCGTTTGAAAGCAGAAAAAAGAACAGTACGCAAAGTGAGCTTTCCGGACTATAAAAGTAGTTCTTCAGCACTAATAAAAATGTATCTCAATGGTGATTTTGGCAATCGCCCCGATTCGGTAAACCCTTATGCCGCTTCCAGTTTCTATGCAGTAGACCGTTATGCATCCTACAAGCAGGATTGGGGCGATTTTTATAAACAGGGCGGCATTATCATTGCCGATCGTTATACTACGTCCAATATGGTGCATCAAGCTGTAAAAATTCATGTGCAGGAAGAAAAGGATGCTTTTTTAGATTGGCTCTGGGACTTAGAATTTGTGAAATTCGGTTTACCGATTCCGGATGGTGTGATTTTTCTCGATATGCCACCAATGTATAGCAAAATTCTTAGAGAAGAGCGTACTAGAAAACATAATGGGGAGCAAACTCCTGATATCCATGAACGAGATGAGCAGTATTTAGAAGACTGCTATCGTAACTATTGTGCCATTGCCGATAAGTATCATTGGCATAAGATTTCCTGCATTCATCATGCACAATTAAAGACAGTGGACGAAATTCATGAAGATGTCTACCAATCGGTACAAAATATACTGGCAGGGAACAAGTAAAGTTTCAGCTTATTGAGAACATAACTTTTATGAACCGCAGAGACGCAGAGTGCGCTGAGAGGGAGTTTCTAACTCTATTAATTAACTGCTCTCTATGTTCTCTGCGGTTCCTTTTTTATTATATAATTTTCTAAAAATTGCGTTTATTAATGAAAACATGCAGGATTATCGATAATATATGTACAATAGTAATACTGTATATAATACATTTTAGATAATAATGGATTTTGTATGGGGGAATGAGTATGCTGATTGTTCTGCTTGGTCCGACAGGAGCGGGAAAAAGCACAATTGAAAAGAAAATAGGACAGAGTGGAATACATAGGCTAAGGTCCCACACTACTCGTCTGAGGAAACCAGGAGAGTCTGACGACGCCTATTATTTTGTCAAAAAAGATGAATTCAAAAAAGTGGATTTAGTAGAAAGTGTACTGTATAAAAATAGCTTTTTTGGACTGAGTCGGGAAGAAGTCAAAATAGCAGAAACCAAGGACTGTGTAGTTACTCTGGACTGGAATGGAGCTCAACAAATTAAACATCATATTCCATTTGCAGTTACCGTATTTATTGATTGTCCAATGTATCAGCTGGAGAAACGCTTGCCAATTGAAATAGACAGTGAAAAACGCAAAAAGATTATGGAACAGGTAGTGATAGATTCAAGGTGTGCTGCTAACTGTGATTATATTGTGAGAAATTATGATGGGCAGCTGGATGAAGCTTGCGCTCAACTATTAGAAATTTGTCGTAAAAGTAAAAAAAACGACTAATTCAGGTAACAGATGGTTAATATAGAAGGTAGAAACTATTAAATTATATAGTTTCTACCTTTTTACAGCATAAGAATACACAGTTGTTAGAGGATGAAAGTGACATCGACCTGTCATTGGGAGCATAGCGAAGCAATTTCCTAGCAAGCAGGGGATTGCTTCATTATGTTCGCAACGGCCATGAAAATACAAATTATTTTTATATGGAGACCATTATTTTATAATGGGGAAAGCTAATGTTATAATGAACAGGATGAATGACAGAATTTGGAGGTACCATGAACCGTTCACATTCTCTAGGAGAAGAAAAGGTATCAACTCTATTGTGGAGATTTTCCCTGCCGGCAATTACCGGGATGGTAGTTAATGCTTTTTATAATGTTATCGATAGTATATTTGTAGGGCGTGGTGTAGGTGAAATTGGTCTTACGGCAGTTACTATAGCCTTTCCAATTATGATTGTATTAATGGGGTTTGGGATGTTGGTAGGAGTCGGGGCTGCTGCAGTTGTTTCTTTGAGAATGGGGGAGAAGCAGCAGCAGCAAGCGGAAAAAATATTAGGAAATGCCTTTACTCTTTCCATGATATTATCGGTAGCTTTTACAGGACCGGTCTTGTTGTTTCTAGATCCGATCTTAATGATGTTAGGTGCAGAGCCAGACGTGCTGCCTTATGCCAGAGAGTTTACAAAAATTATTGTTCTTGGCAGTCCATTTATGTATATTGGCTTTGGTTTGAATAATATAGTACGTGCTGAGGGCAATCCTCAAATGGCCATGTCTACTACACTCATTTCTGCAGGATTAAATATTGTGTTAAATCCTTTGTTCATATTTACTTTCCAATTAGGAATTGGTGGGTCGGCCTTAGCAACAGTGCTATCCCAAGGGGTATCGGCAATATGGGTGTTAGTCTATTTTTTGCGGGGGAAAAGTGTATTAAGGCTTCGAAAAAAGAATTTTTCCTTAGATAAAAGGATTGTTCGTAGTATTTTCGAAATTGGAATGTCGCCTTTTTTAATGCAGATTGCTTCAAGTTTAACCACGGTTTTGTTTAATTATACGTTATTACGGTATGGTGGAGAATTGGCAGTCGCTTCCATTGGAATTATCAATCGAATGGGCATGCTCATGTTAATGCCCATTTTTGGGATTAGCCAAGGGCTTCAGCCAATCATTGGTTATAATTATGGAGCAGGGAATTATGATCGGGTTATGAAGGCTTTAAAAATAGCAATCAGTGCTGCAACTTTATTTTCCACAGTCGGCTTCTTGCTCATTCAGATTTTTGATAAGCAGATTATTAAGCTGTTTAATGATAATCCAGAGCTGATCTTGTTAGGGGCTGAGGCAATGCGGATTAATTTGGGTATGCTTCCGGTCATTGGTTTTCAAATTATTGGTGCTAATTATTTTCAGGCAGTGGGTAAAGCCGGTTATGCCATTGTACTTAGTATGTCGCGGCAATTA
>JBEQCC010000130.1:0-6668 GCA_041639455.1 Pelosinus sp.
ATTTATCATTGTCTATAACATTCCTTTGTTTTTTGCTTCTTCCATCAGCGATACGCGAAAATCTGGATGAGCTATTGCGAGCAGTGCTTTGCATCGCTCCCGAATAGTCTTACCACGCAGGTTGGCAATTCCGTATTCTGTAACAACGTAGTGTACATCATTACGTGTGGTGGATACTGCTGCTCCACGATCAAGTTCGCAAGTAATGCGAGATATTTCTCCCCCTGAAGCGGTGGATGGCAGAGCAATAATTGATTTACCATTTTTTGATCGGCTAGCCCCACGGATAAAATCCACTTGCCCACCTATGGCACTAAACTGGCGCGAAGCAACCATCTCGGCATTAACCTGCCCCATTAAGTCCACTTGAATAGCCGAGTTAATAGATACCATATTTTCGTGCTGGCCGATTATACATGGATCATTAATGTAGTCAACAGAGTGCAATTCTACATCAGGATTATTATTCACAAAATCATACAATCGCTTGGTACCCATCAAGAAGGTTGCCATACATTTACCAGGATTGAGGGTCTTTTTCCGATTATTAATAACACCACTTTCAACTAAGTTCACCACACCATCAGAAAACATTTCGGAATGAATACCCAGATCTTTTTTGTCGTTTAAAAATAAGAGTACCGCATCAGGAATCGCACCAATGCCCAATTGCAATGTTGCTCCGTCCGAGATGAGCCTTCCGACATTCTCTCCGATGGCTCTCTCAATTTCACCAATCTTCGGAGGTTGTAGCTCAATGATCGCTTCATCATGCTCTACGATAAAGTCAATTGCATCCAGATGAATGCTTGCTCCACCCGTACGTGGCATAGACGGATTGATTTGAGCAATCACAATATGAGCCGTTTCTGCCGCTGATTGTGTATAATCAACAGAAATACCATAACTACAAAAACCTTGCTCGTCAGGTGGTGTAACTTGCACTAACATCACATCAACAGGGAGTATATTTTCCTTAAACAATCTAGGAATTTCAGAGAAAAAGCAGGGAGTAAAATCCGCTCGTTTTTCTTCTACTGCTTTTCTAGTTGATGCGCTTACAAATAATATATTATGCCGAAAACTGTTTTCCATCCCCGGTTGAGCAGTTTTGGCCGGCCCCATAGCCAGCATTTGCACCATTTCTACATTGTTAAGTTCAGAACCTCTAGCTGCCAAGGCTTCTAACAGAACTTGCGGTTCTGAACAAGCATTAGCAATTACCACCCTGTTACCAGATTTCACATTCTGCACGGCTTGCGCTGCAGAACAAATTTTATATCGATAAATATTTCTCCAGTTATTCAAAATGTTCCCTCACCTTTCCAACAATTTCAGCAACTAATTCTCGTTCAGCGATAGCCACCCCATCAACTGTATCAGCAGCAACGACAACAGAAGGAAGATTGCTGTGGCTGTACTTTACTGCACAATTAGCCGCACATCCACTCACATATATAACAAAATCAACATCTGACAAGTTATATCCGACTTGATAATCACTTGCCAACAGAATTTCCTGCACCCCAAGAGCAACTTGCCCTCTATCAATCCGTGGGTTGCATCCCCCGCAAAAAGTAATGCTGATTCGCCGAGTGTTCACCATTCAGACTTGATCCTTGCGTAGGATCTTTAGTGCTTGATGAATTAGATCATCACTTACCTGATTTACTAATATAATACCTTTAATTTGGGGATATGCCTCTTTTAACGGACCTTCAATCACTTCCTCCATGGTTTGCTCTGCCCCTAAACATGTGGCGCATACGCCAATAAGCTTTACTTTGACAAATCCGTCAGGTGTTACTTCAATTAATTCAACATCACCATTATGAGCATTCAGCACCGGACGGACTTTTTCATTAATAATTCTCTGTATATCTTCCATGTCATCTCCTTATAGTTATGTTATTTACCGTAAATGACGGAGAACATTTCATTTATATAGCAATAAAGGGCGCGAAGGACTATCGCTTATGATAGCGTTGTATTAGCATCCTTCCCGCCCTTTCTACTCCAAAATAGCTGCTAAAAATTATACTTAAGAAATACCGGCAATTACTTTAGCCAATTCTTTTTTCTGTTCTAAATTTCCCTGACGTGCAATCATAATACGCTGCGCTTGCGGTGAACCGGCACCATGCATGGATTCTGTCCGATAGCCAACAGCGGCAGTACCCAATGTAATATTTTCAATCAAACGCATAATACGCAGACGATTTTCGGTTGATACTGAACCAACACCGCGGAAGTATTTTTCGACTACTTTGCCAATTTCCGGATGACGAAAATCTTTTTCAGACGGCATCGTAACCATAAGACCTCCAGCAACATCTTCAGCTAACCGAGCAATTTCATAAGGGAGCCTTGTTATATTTTGTTTGCAAACATTCGCTAATAAGAGATCAATAATATAATTGCCAGCAGCAGTCTTATTCCCCTCTGCTGAACAGGCTATGCCACAAGCATATAAGGTTTCATTAAGATGCATCATTTCAATCAGCTTATCTTTAACATGGGAAGCTTTCGATGCACCATTATAATCAGCAGCCATGGCTACTGCACCAATTAATACGTCGCCTACACCGACTTTACAGCCGCCATAACTTTGACGATGGTATCCTGCAAAACGCTCTACCAATAAACCGCTAAATTCATATTCGCCAGCCATGAGAACATTTTTCCAAGGAATAAAGACATTGTCGAATACCATCAACGCCTCGTGTCCACCGAATTGTTTGTTTCCAACGTCAATATCTCCGCCTTCTAATTTGCGGGTATCACAGGATTGACGTCCATAAATATAGAATATGCCTTCTGCATCGGCTGGGGCTACGAAGGAAACAGCATAATCAGCATCTTCTTTACCCATAGCGATGGTTGGCATCACTAAAATCATATGAGAGTTAATGGCGCCTGTTTGGTGGGCTTTGGCACCACTAACTACAATACCATCTTCTCTTCTTTCCACAATATGCACAAACAAATCAGGATCTACCTGCTTGCTTGGTGATAAACTACGATCGCCTTTAGGATCTGTCATAGCACCATCGACGGTCCAATCCTCTTCTTGCATTTGCTGTAGAAATTTAGTAAACCTTTCATGATAAACAGTGCCCAGTTTTTTATCCATTTCAAAAGTAACGCTATTTACTGCATTAGCGGCATCCATACCCACGCAGCGTTGGAAGCAAGCTGCCGTCTTTTGACCTAATAACCGTTGCATTTTCACTTTTTTAACAAGGTCATCGGTGCTTTGATGCAGATGACAAAAACGATTTATTGTCCTACCTGTAAGATGAGAGGTAGCCGTCATGAGGTTCTGATATTGAGGATCTTCTGCTAATTGATACGTCATCTTTACCGAATTCATGGATGGCCTGATTATTGGATGATCTACAGGGTTTTCTACCAGTTCGCCCTGCAAATATACCTTAAAGTTAAGTTTACGCAAGCTTTCTTCATATTGCTGAGCTGTTTTCATATGCTTTTACTCTCCATTCTTTTATATAATTGTATTGCTTGCTATAATCTGAGCAATGCCGCTACCCATTTGTCCTGACCTGACCATTAATACATTTTTGAATTCCATAAATACATTCCTCATCCATGCTCTGCACTAGGTCTAATCTTACCTATACTCTTTATCTACTGGGCGGCTTTAATTTTTTTAATCTCTTCAATTAAGGCAGGAATCACTTCCATAGCATCACCAACAATTCCATAATTGGCGAGTTTAAAGATATTCGCCTCAGGATCTTTGTTAATGGCAATCACAATATCAGAAGACGACATACCAGCTACATGCTGAATCGCTCCAGAAATACCACAAGCAAAATACACTCGAGGACCTACAGTCTTGCCTGTTTGACCAACCTGATGTGGGGCCGGCATCCAACCAGCATCCACTGCTGCTCGGGATGAACCAACTGCCCCACCCAAAACATTCGCTAATTCTTCAATTAATGCAAAATTTTCAGGTTTACACATCCCTCGTCCGCCTGAAACAATGATATCTGCTTCTTCTAAGTTACATGATGCAGTACATACTTTAATAAGATCAATTAATCTGGTTCGAATATCTGCCTCTTTTACTTTACTCGCTACCTTGATAACCTCGCCTGTAAGTGTATAATCTGGCGCAACGCGTTTAAATACATTAGGACGTACCGTCCCCATTTGCGGACGGTGATCCGGACATAAAATAGTTGCCATGATATTACCGCCAAAGGCTGGACGAGTCCAGGCTACAAGACCAGTCGCTTCGTCAATACCAAGATTGGTACAATCCGCAGTGAGACCAGTCGTCACCCGGCAAGCAACCCGCGGTCCCAGATCTCGTCCGTCAGTGGTTGCCCCCATCAGAATCACTGATGGTTTATATGTATTGATAAGATCAGTAAAGGTAATCGTATACGCATCCGTACTAAAGTGTTTAAATTCTGATCCTGTTACTAAATATACTTTGTTAGCCCCCCTGGCAATGGCTTCTTTGGCAAGATGGTCTACATGATCTCCAATCACAACAGCTGCTAGCTCTTGCTTCATCGCATCTGCCAGCTTACGTCCTTCGTTTAATAGTTCGTAACCGACGTTACGGGCGTGTCCTTCAAATTGTTCAATATAGACCCAAATGCCCTTGTAGTCGTCTTTATTGACGGCAATTTCTTTTTTCTCCACGACAAGGGAAATTGCTCCTACTGGACAGGTATCAACACAAGCCCCACATACTGTACACGCATCCGTAATCTTTGCTGTACTATCTTCCATTACAATAGCACCGAAAGGACATTCACTCACACACGCACTACAGCCAATACATTCTTCCTTTTTTACTTCTACAGCCATTTTTTCACCTCATACCTATATAATTTTTGCCTCAACTAATCTACTAACAAGCTTACCTGCTGCTTCCCGAGCAGTATCTGCTTGAATCAATTCTCCCTGTACACGCCGCTCAGGAGTAAAAATTTTACGTACCTGCGTTGGTGAACCTTTAAGTCCAATAGCACTCGCCTTAATAAAGATATTATCCACTGTCCATGTAGCGATTTCTTTGCGATTAGCTTTCATCGTACCTTTGACTGTTGGTATACGTGGCTCGTTGATAGATTTTACAACCGTCAATAATACTGGCATTTGTGCCTCAATCACTTCATAGCCTTCTTCATGCTCTCGTTCAATACGTATGATATTACCATCGATATTGTCAATTTTAGATACATAGGTAACCTGAGTAAAATCTAAATGCTCGGCCATCTCAGGTCCTACTTGAGCAGTATCGCCATCAATTGCTTGTTTTCCACAAATAATAATATCAACCTTACCAATCTTCTTAATACCGGCTGCCAAGGTATTGCTTGTTGCCAATGTATCAGATCCACCAAAAGCCCGATCACTCATTAAGATAGCTTCATCAGCCCCCATGGCCAAGCATTCTTTTAACGCTTCCTTCGCCTGTGGTGGTCCCATCGATAAAACAGTGACTGTAGCACCATATTTTGCTTTTAACTGCAATGCTGCTTCCACAGCATTTTTATCAAAAGGATTAACAATACTCGGAACACCTTGACGAATTAACGTGTTTGTTACTGGGTCAATCTTTACCTCTGTAGTATCAGGCACTTGCTTGATGCATACAACAATTTCCATCGTTTTGATCCCCCTATTTTATGACTTTCGACCTACCAGTCTTCTTTTAGCGCAAAATGGCTGCAGAAATGACTATGCGTTGAACTTGGTTCGTTCCTTCATAAATTTGTGTAATCTTAGCGTTACGCATCAGACGTTCAACTGGATATTCCCGGCTATAGCCATAACCGCCAAAGATTTGTACCGCGTCTGTAGTAACTGCCATGGCAACATCCGATGCAAACACTTTTGCCATCGCTGCTTCCTTAGAATAAGGTAGCTTTTGATCTTTAAGATAGGCTGCACGATACACTAATAAACGAGCTGCTTCAATTTTGGTAGCCATATCAGCCATCATAAAGGCAATCGCCTGATTTTTGCAAATCGGCTGACCAAATTGTATGCGTTCTTTTGAATATTTGATCGCATGGTCAAGCGCCGCTTGCGCAATGCCAAGTGCTTGAGCAGCCACACCGATGCGACCGCCATCTAGCGTAGACATGGCGATTTTAAAACCTTCGCCTATTTTCCCAAGCAAGTTTTCTTTTGGTACACGGACGTCTTGGAATGATAATTCGTTAGTTAATGAGGTATGAATTCCCATTTTGTGTTCTTTTTTACCAAAAGTAAAACCTGGCATATCTTTTTCCACAATAAATGCGCTAATGCCCTTCACACCTTTTGTTTTATCAGTCATCGCAAATACAACATAGATTTCAGCCTCACCAGCATTGGTAATAAAAATTTTGCTGCCATTAAGAATATAGTCATGACCATCAAACACTGCAACAGTCTGTTGGCTGCCTGCATCAGTACCAGCATTTGGCTCTGTAAGTCCAAAGGCACCTAGTTTTTCACCTTCGGCCAAGGGAACTAGATACTTTTGTTTTTGCTCTTCTGTACCATAAGCATAAATTGGCCATGCACACAACGATACGTCAGCCGATAATGTGATACCAACACCATCATCACCTTTTGATAACTCTTCAACAGCTAAAATGTAGCTCAATACATCCCCGCCCGAACCGCGGTATTCC
>JBEQCC010000131.1:0-6647 GCA_041639455.1 Pelosinus sp.
CCTGCCAAACTAACAGAGTTAACAGCACAATGTAAGGATATGACGCCTGCTGTTCTCAAAACAATTGAGAGTATCATTAAGAGTGCCAAGGCTAAAGATGCTGACAAAATCGCTGCTTGTAGGCTGGTACTTGAATATGGCTTTGGTAAAGCAACGCAAATGGTGGAAGTTGATGTGCGTTCACAGGTCGAGTCTATGACCCATGAGCAAAGAGAAACGCGAATTGCTGAGTTATTAGCCAAGAGAACATTGTCTGAGGTTATTGATGTTGAAATATGTGAGTAGCGGAAGTGATAATGAGTTAATTATAAAAGTATAAAGGGAGTGTACTTTAATGGCAAAAGATACAGAAGTTGGCGGGATTATAGCACCCGTGAGAGCCGATATATCAGACTTCATTAGAAAGTTTGATCAAGTAAACGAAAAGGCAAATGTTGTTAGTGGAAATTTGGTTGCTAAAATAGATGAAGTGCTAAATGCACAAAAGAAATTGAATGCTCAAGGAAATACTTTTAAAAATAATATATTTGCTTCTCAGGACAATCTGAGTAATGCAACAATTGCGCGGATTAACAACGTTATTACTGCCCAGGATCGCCTATCTTTAAAAACTAGGCAACTTGCTACTGATATTGCAAAAGGTGGCGGCAGTGATATTCTTGTCAAGGATGTAAATAGCGTAATCGTAGCGCAAGAACGTTTAAATTCTGTTTTAAATAAGCCGCTATCAAGCAACCGCATTAAAGAAATTCAACTTGAAGTTAGAGAATTAAATAATAAGCTGGTCAAGTTGCAAGAAATAAAACTTATGGAAGAAAGGTTTCCTGGTACTAGTGGCAATCAAATCAGCAGTATAAATGCCCAAATCCAAGCACTTACAAGGTCAAAACAGGTTAGGCAAGAGATACTTGAAATTCAGAGGCAAACGAATCTAACCGCTAACAATGCGCCTAAAGTGGAAACAATTAATTCGAGCCAATATACTGACGGCATTAAAAAAGCAAAGCAAGACATTGCCGCAATTGATAGGCAATTATTTGAGCAGTTACAACGCAATAATGGTGTAGAATCTCAAAGAACCGCCGAACTCAGAAGGCAAAAGTCAGAAATAGAGGCACAGTTAGGGGCACTAAGAAGGGCAGAGGGCATTGATAGGTTGACCGCCCAACAAGTTAAATATGGAACAGCCATAAATGCTAATAACCAATTCCTGCAACAAATGAAAAGCCATTTGACGTGGATGGCTACTGCTGGTGCTGTTATGTCGGCTTTTACAATACCTAGCGAAGCAATTTCTAGGATAAAAGAAATGGAATCGGCAATGGCGGGGGTTCGACAGGTATTACCTTCTATCGAACGCGATCAAGCCGCTGCTAACGCCGAGGCGCAGAAATTTATTAGCATTGCCAGTCAGTATGGCGAAAGTGTCGATAAGATTATTGACGCTGGTAGGTCGTGGGGACGGATGTATAAGGATGTAAATACTGTAAATTTACTAGTATCCCAATCCGCTAAAATGGCAGTTGCTGACAATTTTGATGTTGGTCAGTCAGTAAAAGGACTAGAATCTGCAATGGCCCAGTTTGGCATGAAAACAGAGGATTATAATGAAATATTAATAAATAGCAGCAGAATATTAGATGTTTGGACAAAACTGGCACACACTGGCGCAGCATCCGCACAGGACTTGACGGCAGCAACGGAAAGGGCTGGTAGTTCGGCAAAACAAATGGGCGTGTCATTC
The DNA here is from genome assembly GCA_041639455.1 of Pelosinus sp. Taxonomy (GTDB): domain Bacteria; phylum Bacillota; class Negativicutes; order DSM-13327; family DSM-13327; genus Pelosinus. Next base: position 1,745 of record JBEQCC010000131.1, read on the forward strand.
GAGTTCTTTAATGCTCTTGTATCAACAGGGGTTCGAAATACTGCTCTATCTGGTGATAATATTGGTAATAGCTTGAAATCAATGTTTAATTCCATTCAATCCACCAAAGCAATTAAAGAAATTGAAAAGTTAGGTGTTAGCGTATATCAATTTAATGCAGATGGGACAAAATCCTTTAGGGACGTTCAACAAGTAATACTTGACCTGTCTTTAGCTATCCAATCCACCACAAAAGATACTTCTGCTTTAGAACTCGCGATTGGTGGCGGCAAGTTTCAAGTTAGTAAAATCACCAGCATCATGACTGACTATAAAGAAATTATAAGGCTATGGGAGGCCGCTGTAAATTCAGCAGGTTTCACAGACCAGCAAGTAAGCATTCAAATGGAAACATTAGCAAGAAAATCAAAATCTTTGAAGGCTGAAATGGATAATGTTTTTAATTCGGCGGGCAATAGCGGATTAACAAAAAACTTAAAAGACATAACGGAGTCAATGACCAATTTCGTTAGAGGGATGAACGAAGGCGCGGAATCAATTACATTCCTTGTAAAATGGTCATTATTAGCGGGCGTACCTTTATATGCACTAGCTAAAGCTATTCAGGGAGTTGCTTATTATAATGGATTTGTAACGATGTCAACAAAAATCGCCGCTGGCGCAACGGCAGACGGAATGTCTAAAGATATTGCGGCAACTGTCGCTAAAACGGGCTTAACTGCTGCGATGAGGAACCAAGCTGCTGCCGCTGGGATGGTTGCCGCCACTACTGGTCTTGTAACAAGGGGAACGGCGTTACTAACTGCCGCTAGTATGGGATGGATAGGTATTGCACTTACGCTGGCAGGGGTGATCTATAGTGTAGTTTCTTCTTATGGCGAATTAAGTAGAGCACAAGAAAAAAATGTAGACACTATCGACAAGCGTAATGAAAAAGCCGTAGGGCAATTAGCGCAGAGCAAACAACAAGCGGAATTTATTACAACACTATCAGAACGGTATATATCATTGGGAGATGAGATCAAAAACAATTCTGGTAGTACTGAGGAAAATACAAAAAAAATTGAACAGCAAAATGTAATATTAGATGCTTTATCTAGACAGAGTGGATTAACTACTGACGAACTAGTAAAAGATGGAGTATTGCAAGTTAGCGCGATTGAAGAAGCGACTAAGGCTAAAAAACAACAGGCCAAAGATAGCATACAGGCTGACATTGATAAAACTGCAGCGGAAATAGTTGCAACTAATAAATCTATTGAAGCTACACAAACAAGAATTGACAAGATGAAAATAGAAATGAAAAACGTTGGTTTGCTCGGGAAAGCCTATGAATGGTTGATGAGTAAAATAGCCTTAGGAAAAATAAAAAAAGCAGAAGAGTTAGAAAAAGTTGCTGACGGTAATGGCGATATTAGATATTCTTTATACAATAAAATAGTTAGCAAAGAACAAATGCGCTCCGATGCAAAAACCTTAAGAGAAGGTGCCGACAGCTATATTGATAAGTCAGGGCAAGCTGGTATCGACATTCTGACTGGACAAATAACAAATGCAACACAAAAGTTAGCTCCCCAAATAGAAGGACTTAATAATTTAAGTAAATCATTAGAAGCTCTTGACCGAGAAGCACCAAAAACAAAAGGAATAATTGAAGATAATCCTAACAAAAATAAGAAAGAAAAGTCCACTCCTGGCGAAAACATGAAAGAGCCTGACATTAGAACGCAACAGTTTAACGATAAATCAAAATCCATGGAAGTTAATAAAATGTTTGATGAAGCTAAAATGAGAGCCGATCAATATGCTATGGCTTTGGATATTGTTAATACCAAGGAATCACTGATAGGCATTACGGCTGAAAGTTCTAAGCAGCGTCAAGATATTATGAAAAAACAGATTGATGATTTGCTGGCTTCTGCCATGGAATATCAGGACATGGCAAGTGATTATGAACAGCAAGCCAATGATATGGTAGCTGCAAACAACGATCTTGAAGCTTCATTGAAATCAAGGAAAGAATCATGGTCAGGCATGACGAAAGAACAGAAACTCGCCTTTGTCGAACTGAATAAAGATCATATAAAAGATGTCAATTCCATGAACAATTTAATTGAACTAAGCGATAAATTAAAAGTAAAGTCGTCTGAGGCATCAAAAGCAGCTACGAAAACCGCAGGGGATGCAGTGCAAAAAGATATATCTGATGCGAAAAATAAATATGATACTGCTATACAAAGAAATAACCTCAATAAAGAAAATGCCTTGCTTGGTCTAGGTAACGATTACACTAAAGAGCAAGCTGACGTTATAGAACTTATGGCAGCGGTAAATAATTTACACTTAGCGAAAGAACGCTTGAAAGCCTTGGAAGAAGAACCAGGAGGCAAAGATAATCCTGCTTATAAACAGCAGCTTGTTACTATAGGACAGCTAACCAATCAAGTTGATACTCTAGGCGATAAAACAAGGGTTATACGGCAAAACATGGCTACTATGTTTGATGGTATGATGAGAGGAACAACTTCTTTCAAGGACTTCTGGAAAAACGCTTGGATGGACATGGCAACTGAGGCTATTAATAATATTTGGAAGGTTAATAATGCGGGTAGCTCATCGTCGTTTTTGGGTGGTATTTTTAAAAGTTTGTTCGGTAGCAGCAGTAAAACAGATGCGTTTACCTTAAGCAACGGCACGAAGTTAGACCCTAACTTTGGATTTAAAATAGATGGAGCAAAAGAAGGCGGCGGGCCTGTACAAGCTGGTAAAACATATCTTGTCGGTGAAAAGCGTCCCGAATTGTTTGTGCCAGATAGAAATGGTTCTATAATACCTGACCTGAACGGGATTCGGTCAGCATCTAGCGCAAATGCAGACGCAGGCAATACAATTAATAACCAAACGGTAAACATCAATCAAACATTCAACGGTCAACAAGATTCTTCAATCGTAGCGCAAATTCGGTCACAAAAGGATTGGCTGATTAGCACTGTGGAAGATGCTATGAATCATAGAACGTCTACGCGTAATGCCGTGAAAAGGGCCAATAAATAAAAAGGGATGAAATTAAATGCCTAAAAAGATCAATCCTTTCATGAAAACAATCGAAGATACCGTGTATAGTTTCTCTGAAAGAATAACGAAACCATTGATGAATACTACTGCAATGCCTCCTGCAAAAATTATTGATATTATGGTTGAGGAATATCTGCTAACCATAGAGCAGGACAGCGATTTTACACAAGAAATAGAGAAGCATGGTATTGCTCACAATGATGTTTTGGAATGTATACGCAGGGCTTTAATCCGTTCACTTAATACGAAATAGAATAAACTATAAGTAAAGAGATCGGTTAAATAATGGCAATTCTGTTAATCTAAAATGAAGGTTTTTATAGTGCATACATTGCACCCCTAAAAACATATAAGAGTGCACACCTTTTATCCAGATAAAACCTGAAAAGGTGTGCATTTATTGTTTATGAAAAGTGTTTGTAAATGTTAATGTACTCAAATATGAAAGGATGGGCTATATGATTAAGAAAAATAAAGTTGGTCTAAATGGCAAGAAATTAAATCAGCATATTGAAAAGCTGCACAAAGAAATTTCTAGTGGATTTAATCAAATATGGAAAGTTATTGCCTTAATGCAAGAAAATAGGGCAACTAAATTTGAAGTTTCTAAAGCAATTCTTATTTCAGTGGGAATATCATTATTTATGAATATTGCAATCATCTTATTTATTAAGCTTTAGCCAGTAAGTAAGATATCCTAAACCAAAGCCTATAGCAATCTTGAAAATATCCCAAATGCGAGATTCCCACTTTTTACTCCTTTCCTTAGATCGAGCCTCTTCTTTTTCAAAGAAGTACCCAATGCCTTTAGGAGTTACTTTAAGCCGGTATATCGTGCCAGAGGCTATTGTAATGCTTACCAATCCTTTAAATTCTAAGTAATTCATTGATTCGTAAATGTTATCTTCGCTTAACTTCGGGAGCCGTTCTGATACTAAGGGGATCGGCAAGTCAATGTAATTAATATCATCTTTGAGTTCTATAAGGATTTTAAGTATTTGTTCATTGGTTTTAGTGTCCAATACATTCACCTCTTTCTAGATGATACTTCAACAAAAATCATAATTTCCCTGGTAACAAAATGGCAGCGTAATCTGAGTAAATTTTAAATTATAGGGCAAGGAGAGATTAAGTTGAAGCGTATGCGTGGTATAAGTTTCAGATTGTGGGATAGGCCTATATTAATATAAACATCGTAACAAAAAGGCCATGCTCAATTCAATCAAGAGAAAAAATCAAGCATGGCTATTTTTATAGGATTATATAGCGCGACGCGATAGGGTGCGAATTTTTATTTCATGTTCGCCTGTTACTTCGATAATAGAATGAATATCATCCCGAATATCATCTAGTTTTTTATTTTGCAATTCCAGCATAGACACAATATCTTTTTGGCTGTCAGAGGCCAATTGATCAATTTTGGATTCCAGAGTATCTAATTTTCCATTGATGGTTGACGTTTCTTCCCTGAGTTGCTCTTGGCCTGATTTCAGATCTTTTATTTCGCTAAGTATCTGTTTTAGTATTTCTTCCACAGGATGCACCGTCCTTTCTTGTAATGTCATTTTATCATTGTTGAGGACAGGGAGCAATGAGCAAATATTAGTTTGCTTAGCCCGCTTACATGAAGTAATTATTCACCTTCTTGGGCGGGGATGTATTCTAGCAGATCACCCGGCTGACAGTTGAGGGCGATACAAAGTTTTTCTAACGTTTCATAGTCTACCCTACTAACCTTTTCATGATAAAGATTTGAGATTGTATTACGGTTTAATCCTGTTTTTTCATGGATATCTTGTATGGTCATTCTATATATTCCCATTAATTT
>JBEQCC010000132.1:0-343 GCA_041639455.1 Pelosinus sp.
CCAGCGTCTGCCAATGTTTGTCCGAGGGGCACAAGTATGCCAGGATCAACACCACGCAGAATGGCTACTACACCATTTTGAGCTACATGTTCCAATACAGCATGCATAAACGTCACTCCTTCCTTCTTCTTTATAGCGGTGTAGACTTGCTTTGTATCGCAGCATACGTGTTTTCTTCTTCCTCTTCCATTAACTTAATTGCTTTGCGCTGTTGGGATTTCGCCACTAATAAAAAGAGGCCAAAAACCACTGCGGAAATAATCACACCGCTCAAAATAAAGGATAAAGTCTGCACAATTGCATAGGTAACAAATAAGGAACCACCAGAGAAAGAGGCAACGCC
>JBEQCC010000132.1:353-6647 GCA_041639455.1 Pelosinus sp.
AAAATGATGACGCGCAGCGCAAGGCTGCTAAGGCTGCCGCCCAAAAAGTAAATAAATAAAATAAAATATTGAAAGCAATGAAGGACCTGATGCCATAACCAGAATATTTTAAAAAAGTTGAAAAAAAATGCATTATTGGGTAAAAATATTTTTGTCAAAACAGGAGAAGTTACAGTACCGCACAATAGTACTTGTACCAATACAACTGCACCGATAACCAAGGTACGGAATACATTGCCGTTAACCAGTGCCACAACAAAAGCAATCCGAAAAGGTATGACTGTAATATCTGCAAAAGGGAGCATCTGATTTCCTGGCAAAATAGCTGCCAACACTAATACAAACGGAGTTAAAATTAGTGCTGCGGTTAAAACAGAAGGATGCCCAATTGAAATTGCTGAGTCCAAACCAAGAAATATCTCCCGACCTCCAAGGTGTTTTTGCAAAAATTCACTACTGGCTTCTTGTATTGGCATTAAGCCTTCCATGAGAATAGCAACTACTTTAGGTAAAATAATCATAACAGCAGCCAAGTTCATCGCTAAATTTAAAGAATCTTTTATTGAATATTTCGCCATGATTCCAATAACCAGTCCAATGATTACTGCCAATACTGCAGGTTCGCCAAATAAACCGAGGTATTTCCTGACCGAATCAAAATTACCACGAATATTGTTCACACCAGGAATACGATCTAATAACTCATTGATCGGCGCTGCGATGACCAACTCAGATATAGAAGACAAGGTTGGCATCGAGATTCCTGGCAGACCATAAAATTTTTGCAAGAAAGGAGCAGCCCAATCAGCTGTCAGCCAGGTTATAAAAGCAGCCAGCATCATTCCCACAAATCCAAGATATACATTATCCGTTGCATAATAGGTTAAGACACCAGCAGTTATCAAATGATGGTAGTTCCAAATATCAACCATTAACGTTTTAGTCACGCGAAAATAAAGTAATACCAGATTAAAGATTAGCAATACGGGAATACCGATGGCCCCCATAGGCGTAGCCCAGATAGGCGTAGCCCAGATAGGCGTAGCCCAGATAGCTGCTGCAACAGCACCCCAGCCCACATCCATAACATTCAACTTGAGCCCTGAGTTTTTGGAAAGCGCCTTCATCGCCGGGCCTAAATTATCACCCATAAAGGCAACAACCATTTTAATACCAATAAGCGCAATTGCGATAAAAATAGCTGCTCGAATGGCTTTACTTGTCTTAGTCCCTAACGCCAAGGCAAATAAAAATATAAAAAATGGGAGTACTACATTAGGTCCAACATCAAATATTATCTTAAAATAACTTGCAATCGTTTCCATCTTTATCCCTCCCTACCATTGTTGTTATTGCAAATACTTTTTAATTTCTTCTAAGGTTTCTTTTAGCCTCATGCCTGTGAGAAAAGGAAGTCCTTTAATCAAAGGTGTATTTACGGTATCAGGAAGTGTTGCCCCCATAGCCATTAAGACTATTACATCCACTTTATCAGCATAAGAAGCCAGTTCCCCGATTTTTGCCTGAATTACTTCACAGCGAACGTTGGCATTTGCCATATATTCCTGAATCTTTTTACAAGCCACAGTAGAAGTTGCCACTCCATTGCCACATAATACTAATACTCGTTTTGCCATTACAAAATCCCCCTTACTATTTTTTATAGTCCCCAGATTGCTCCTTTAACAGTTGGACCAACCTGCTTGCTATACCTAAGCAGCAAATTTGAATCCGTTTCTTTTATGAGAGGCTGCCAATTAAGACGCCTGCGTTCCAATTCTGCAGGCTCAACATTGAGATTAACGGTGCCATCTGTAAGACTAATCGTTATGGTATCGCCATCTTCAATCAAAGCAATGGGCCCGCCTTCTGCTGCTTCAGGGCATAAATAACCAATACTTAGTCCTGCACTGGCCCCGGAAAAGCGACCATCTGTTATTAACGCCGTATTGGGAACTCCTTTTAGTACCTCGGTAACCCTATGCAATTCCCGCATGCCAGGTCCCCCTTTAGGTCCTTCATAACGGACAACCACTACTTGACCAGGCTTAATTTCATTCTCATGCAAGGCACGGTGACAAGCTTCCTCACTTTCAAATACAATGGCCGGCCCAGTAAATACGTGTTGCTCTTCCGGTACAGCAGAAGCCTTGACCAATGCCCCGCACGGTGCCATAGAACCATACAGTACTTGCACACCACCGGTTGGAGCAAGAGGCTCAGCAAAAGCCTTAATTACATCTCGGTCCCCCTCAGAAGCGCTGCGAGCAACCTCACCAATGGTTATGCCGTCTACGGTTTTAGCCTCCATTTTAAGCAGCGATTGAAGCTCTTTAAGCACCGAAGGCAAACCGCCAGCACGATATAGATCATATACCGTCTGGTTGCCGTTTGGCACAAGTGCCGCCAATAGCGGGGTCTTATCACTCACTTCTTCAAAGCTGCCCCAGGATAAGGGAATACCCGCCTCAGCAGCAATGGCTGGAAGATGCAGAAAGGCATTTAATGAACCGCCTAAAGCATTTAATACCACCAGCGCATTATAAAATGCATCTATTGTGGCAATATCCCTTGGTCTGATGCCTTGCTTAATCATATCCATTACCGCTATACCAGATTGTTCAGCAGAAAACCGCCGAGCACTGGTTGGTGAGGGAAGGACGCTGCTGCCCGGCAGCATCAGCCCCATGGCCTCACAGAGAACTGCCATGGTGTTGGCCGTACCAAAAAACGGACATACTCCTGGACCAGAATAATATTGGAGAGAACCTTCAATCAGTTGACGTTCTGTAATTTCGCCTGCCAGGAACTTCGTACGCAATTTCTTTGAATCTGACGGCTTGCATTCTGGCACAGAAGTACCAGCGGTGACGATCACAGCTGGAAGATTGATCCGCAGAGCCGCCTGCATCATTCCGGGAATAATCTTGTCACAAGAGCCGAGTAATACCACCCCATCAAACATACCATGACCAAGAACCATTACTTCTACCGAGTCAGCGATCATATCACGATGGGGCAATGTATATCTCATACCAAGATGCCCTTGGCTAATTCCATCACACATACCAATGGTATTAAATTCAATTGGCTCCCCACCCGCTGCCCGTATACCGGCCTTAACAGCTTCCGCCAGCTTCAATAAGGGTTCATGCCCCGGACACACTTCATTCCAGCTATTGGCAACAGCGACTAAAGGCTTACCATCCAATGCCTCCAGCGATACTCCTGCAGAGGCAAGATGAACCTTGGCTATGGCCCGTTGATAAGGCTCCAGACGATCGATAGCGCGTTCCATGATTTAATGCACTTCCTTTAGCTTTAAATACTGATTTAAAATTTTTTCAATTTCTTTTGGATTAGTCGCTCCTAGCAAAATTTCTAAAACTTCAGGATTTTGAAAGGTTTCAACTAAATTCTGCAATAATTCGACTTGAGCATGAGGCTCTTTCATTGCTAATAAAAATACGATACTAACTTTTAGTGTATTGCCTGAATCACCCATATTGCCAAAAGCCACTGGATTAGCCAGAGTCGCGACTGCGATGGCTGGCTCATTTACATGCTCTACATCAGTATGAGGAATAGCTACATTAATATTGCCAAGAGGAAGACCCGTGGGAAATATTCCTTCTCTCTTTATCACTGCTGGTACATAAGAATCCTTCACATAACCAAAAGCATGCAGCTTATTTCCGAGAGACTCAATAATCTCCTTAACGTTTGCCGCCTCTAATTGCGATATAATTAAATCTGCTGATAAAACTTGATTGCTACTCATTTTTTTAGCCTCCTACTCTATCCTAGCCCCAGCACAAATGTGCCGGGAAAATTCATATTCCTTATTCCCTAGACCAGGACAGAAACATTTGGGTTATTTTTTCGATTTCACTTTCACTGCGAAGACAGGCTACCTTTTCTGCATCACTGAGAATATTGGTCAATTCCAGCAATGCAATAACATGAGAGGAATGGTCCACTGCTGCCAGAGCAAATATCATATCCACCGGATCATTTTCCGGTGTTCCAAAGGCAACAGGCTCCTTAAGCCTAATAAAACTGAATCCCGATTTTTTAACTCCACAATCAATATCTGCATGAGGGAGGGCAATACCCTTCCAAAATACGATATAGGGTCCCATTTTATCGACTACATCAACCATTGCTTGTCCGTATATTTGTTCAATACATCCCTCTTGATACAATACATTCCCTGCTTCATAAATAGCATCCCGCCAATTCTGAACAGACACATTGAGTCTAATATTCGAGGCAGGCAATAGCTGACGCAGTGATGGCGGATCAGAATTAATCCGCGTTTCTTCTAACGTAGCATTCAGCACGCTGTCTAACTCGCGGCGCAATTGAGGGTAATCTTGAATGCTGCAATATTTTTCAATTACCTTCACAAGATCGCCAACGGAAGATGTTCCTTTTGCTTTGTCCATGTGATTTTCTAATAATGCAATATCATGAGGAGGTAAGAGAGGGTTAACAATCAGTATGGGTATCGAAACGGGTGGAATCGGTACTGTAGATACAATAATGTCTACATGATGAATCTCTAACAGCATTTGAACCTGACGGCAAGGTGCTACGGCGACAATTTTTATGTCAAATAAAGACTGTAAACGAGATGATAACAAATTAGCTGTTCCTGTACCTGCCGCACAAATGACAAGCACGGAAGGCTGGGTTTTATCTCTGTTTTTCATTCTTTCAAGTGCAGCGCTAAAATGAACCGTTAAATAACTGATTTCTTCATCTAACAGTTGTTCACCAATATAAGCAGCCAACGAATTCGTATGTTTTCTTACTGAGTCAAATAACAGCGGATAATTGGACTTGACTTCATCCAAGTAAGGATTTTCTAAACTTAATCCATATTTTACTCGAAACAATGTAGGGCGAACTTCTTCCAAAAGTCCTTCTAACAATTGATGGTCTTCTGTCAAATCGTAGGGTACATCCTGACTAACGCGTGCAATGAGATTACATACCAACATCTGTATTTCCGTTCTGCTCTCTTGTTCTTCAACTGCTGACGATGCAACATTACTTCCTAAAATATACTCCGTAAAAAGGCTGACTTCATCAAGAGGAATGGATAAATCAAATCGTTCTTCCAAAAGTGGAATGGTAGTAAGGGCAATGGCGAAGGTACGCGAACTCTGCAATACTTCCAATTCTGACTGCCGGCCAACGATATCACGCCCCGCTCTAATTCGATGAATGGAGACGATTAAGTAAATTACCAGTCCACTAAATGCTACATCTGAAAAGACAACCTTAAGCTCATTTTCTAACCGACGAATATAGGTTTGCAGAAAGGCTACATCAATGTTCTCCAGCCAACATTTAAATAGCTGACTATCACTTAAGTTAGTTTCTGGTGTCGTGATCCATTCCAACATATAGGATAATGATAGATTTTTACGCAGCAGTTCCACAACGGCTTGGCGGAATTCTCGTTCCGGTCCTACAACTTTGATCCCATATTTAGGTATGGAGCGTAACTCTAGATGCCTTCTTTCCAACCACTCGCGTACTTTTTGCAAATCCTTGATAACGGTTCCTCGACTGACATATAAAATAGCTGCAAGGTCATTGATCCTAATATAATCTTTAACATATAATAACTCGGCTAAAACTTTCTGCAGTCGTTCATTCGACGACAATACATATTGGTATAACCCTAAATGTTGAAATAATCTTAATAGTTTCGTTTTCTCTTCTTCGGATTCGACAAACTTCACACCACCGTTTTGTTTGCGAATCAGTGATGATAGATTATTAAATTGCAAAAAATCATCCACTACATCCAGATCATAACGGATGGTGCGGTCACTAACATGAAATCGCTGAGCTAAATCTCGAATCCGAGCCCAGCCTTCATTTTCCAAAATATCTAGAAGTACACTACAACGGCGTTCATTTAGCAACATCATGTTCACCCCCACTTCCATTTTTATTTTACATGATTATTTGAATAATCAGAAGTTTAACATCTTTCACAAAAATTATGGCAAAAATGAACTAATAGAGCCTCCCAGGCAAAGTTGATTTTATTATACTAATTACATTTGCAACGTTCTTAACCATTCCATAAAGGCAAAAAATCCTTACAACCAAAAGGTTGTAAGGATTTTTTGCCTTTAAAATGTCAATTGATTGTCCTGCTGCAACTTGATCTCTTAGCAATTCTCTAATAATTTTTTGGCTTCCACATATTGGGCGATTCCTGCTGCCAGTTTCTTTGCTTCTTTCATGGCTAGAACAAGATCGGAAGAGCGT
>JBEQCC010000133.1:0-6616 GCA_041639455.1 Pelosinus sp.
ATCCACCTCAATCCTTGCAAGATTGCCATGACACGGCACTCGAATGGCTCGGAAACCCAAGTTCAGCAGGCTTATTCCAAATAGTAAGCCCTACTTGCTAAACGTCCTGCTCCAAATCCATTATCAATATTAACTACTGAAACACCTGCCGCACAGCTATTCAACATAGTAAGTAATGCCGCTAAGCCATTAAAACTCGCACCATAGCCTACACTAGTGGGCAAAGCAATCACCGGCTTAGCAACCATCCCTCCGATAATACTAACTAAAGCCCCTTCCATTCCTGCAGCTACATTGGAAACTTTATTTTGATAATTAACCGGCAGGGATTCCTCTTCGGAAGCTATTCTGCAATAGCGGAAACATTTTTTTTTTTTATCTCATAAGTGTCTAAACTTTCAATGTCTTCTAAGACATTTCCATTGCTATGGTCATATATCCTTTTTATAGCTACTGCGCCAAAAACATCCTGACGTTGGGCAATCACGGCATCGATAATTCCCGCTTTAATAGCGGCCAGATTGCCAGGGGTGTTATCAAAACCCACAATTTTCTTTTGTCTTAAATCAACCTTTTTCTCCAGATTTTCTATCACTTTAGTGAAACCCGTATAGAGTCCGGCGATTAAATCATACTCGGGATGTTCACGAACTATACGTTCAAGGTCTCTTACCCTCTCTTCTGGCGAAAATCCCGCCTGTAATGCAACAATATTGATATTGGGATAAGCAGCAAAAGTATCCTTAATACCTCTTATTCTTTCCTTCATATTTTCAAACGTGTCATTTAAGGAACATAGAATAATGTTTCCTGTTCCTTTAAGATGTTTTGCTATAGCTTGTCCCATATTTTTCCCTGCCGCATAATTATCTGTACCTATATAAGAAATTCGTTTACTGCCTGGTGCGTCAGAGTCAATACATATAGTTTTAATACCTTTCTCAAAGAACCTATTAATCGTGTTTGTCACACCTTCCTTGGTTGCCGCTATCAAAATTAAGTAATCAAGTTCTTCTTTTTCAAGATCTTCCAAAACTTTAAGTTGTCCTTCTAACGTCGGCTGATGGGGAGATTTTACAATAAGCTCATAATCATATTTATTTGCTGTCTTAATGGCGTTTTCAATCATTTTGCAATTAAAGGCATTATCTGCTGGAGTAACGGTAACTAATGCTACCTTCTTCTGTGATTTAACATCTTTATCTACATCATATTTCTTTATATATGTATTAATTTCATCAACTGCATTCCCCAACTTCTCGGCAAGGTCATAGAGTATTTCTCCTTCTTGCTTAAGATGTATGTTCATCGAAGTTGCCTCTTGCGTCGTTGCAGCCGATTGCTGGGCAACAGCAGCTATGCTTGTAACAGCGTCAAGCAAGGTATTTTCCATAATTGCCAGTTCTGCTATATTACTTTTTACAAGCTCTTGTTCTCCAACGACTTCAGTAATATTATCGTTTATATTTTCAAAAGCAGTATTTATATCAGTAACAGATTTCATTTGTGTTTCGATTTTTTCCCCTGTGGTTTTCATCATTTTAGTTGTTGCTTCTATTTCTTGGTTAATGGAAGCAACAATTTCACCAATTTGTCGCCCTGAGCGAAAACTTTGCTCTGATAGCTTTTTAATTTCTCCTGCAACAACCGAAAATCCTCGTCCCGAATCCCCTGCACGTGCTGCTTCAATTGAAGCATTCAGTGACAATAAATTAGTCTGATCTGCAATCTCAGTAATTACTGTAACAATTTGGTTTACTTCATTCACGCTTTCTTTTAATTTTTCGACTACATTACTAACGTTTAAGAATACGATTTGCGTTTCCTTACTTTTCTGAAGCGTATCCAGCATATTTCTGTTACTTACATTGCTCAAATTTTTCAGTGATTGAATTTTTTCTTCCGTATTGGATACAGCTACCCGCACATTATCAACCTTGTGCGAAAAAGATGATATTGTACGTAAGCACCCTTCTGTATCCTCAGCCTGCTGCTCAGCCCCTTTAGCTACTGCACTATTTGCCGTTAGTAAGCTATTTGACAACGCTACTGACTCATTAGCTGTTTCAATAACTACGCTTGATAGTTTCGCCATATCTTCATGAGTCTTTAGGAAATTCCTAATTGCTAATGTATATTCTTCAAAGATGTATTTAAGATCACTATCCATCTCCTTAAAATTTAAGCCAGATTCTTTTTTTAAATTACCTGCTTTTATCAGTGCTGCCATGCGATTGATCTGTACACGATCGTTTTTGGTGTAAAACAAAAGAGTAACTACTATAAAAAATAAGCCTAGTACTGTTAAACTTGCAATTACACTGACCATTTTCCACAGTGGAGCAAGCCAAATACCAGTCAATGATAAGAAAAGCAACAAGAACGAAGTCAAGGTGACAGTCATTTTTTTATTCATATTCATCATCCTTTAAAACAATGTAGCCATTTCATTTCTCCTATATGTAGTCAAACAACTAAATGAAACACATCTACGCCTTAATCAATTCATGCTACTTTCCTAGGAATTGATTGCGCCCCGTTACAAAATAGAACAAATCGTATAAACTGAGAAAAAAGCCATCATGACAAAAATAAATTTTTGAAACATCTTCTGTGATAAATACGGAAAAAGTAGATTTCCTACAATGAACCCAATAATAGCGGCTGGCAGCATCATAAATGCATGAATGACAGCAATTGATAAATCTTGCCGAGAGATAGCAAAGCCTACGGTTGCAGTCACGCTTAAAAAAGTAAAATATGCAATACTATCCGCACGCATGGAGGTCTTTTCACGGTTGATCGCAACGAGATATAGGATAAGAGGTGGCCCTGCTAAGGCAGTAGATGTATTGAGAATACCCGACATTAGGCCAACAATTAAAGTTTTTAGCCGTGTTTCTTGCAGCGGCTTACAACGTATCTGCTTGATGAGCAAAAATAATAATATAAGCACGCTAATGAATACTTTTAGCATGTTACTTGGCACATAATAATAAATTACCATACCGATAGGCTGACCAAGCAGTGATCCTAAAGACAGAGTGAGAACGAAATTCCAGTCTACATCCTTGCGCAAAATAACACAGAATACTGTACTAATTGGCAAGGATATTAGCTGGAGAATGAGTACTACTTCTTTGGGATCATAAATGGATATTAAGAGCGGAGTGGCGATAATCGCGAAGCCAAATCCAGTCAGGGACTGAATAAATGATGCGGCCAGTGCGATAGCAGCTGGAAAAGACCATAAATAAGCCTGAAAAAAATCGTACATAACAATTAGTCCTATCATTCTCTTTATCTAAAATTAGTAAATTGAGCCAGCGGATCGCCAATTAACGGCCTGCAGTATGCAATAAATTCGGCTGTAACATCATTTCCTCGATCATTAATGAAGTTATCCGGCATCTTTTTTTCGTGCATCATAACTTCTGTTATGGGGATAAGTGTTAGTTCACACTTATAGGGAACAGTTGAAATGCGATTAAATCCGACCATTTTACCTGTTTCTCCTTTAAGCGCTGCTTCAACGGAGTAAGCTCCCACTTGTATTGCTTCTTGCCTATCAATTGAAGATTGATAGGCTATAGAGGCTCTGCCAAGAATCCCTGGTTTTTCACATCTAGACTTAATACCTAATTCTTTAATAATCAGTAGTGATAAATACGAACTAACATCACCGAAATATACACTGCGTCCTTGCGTAAATACTGGCGGAACAATCGATTCACCCTTATCATTTTTTAATCCTTCACTTACGACAACAACTACTCCGCCGAGTTTATCATAGAGTTTTTTGACGTCTTGAAGAAATTCTGCTTGCTTAAATGGTCTTTCCGGAAGATAAATTAAATGAGGAGCATCTCCCTTATTTCTTCTAGCAAGCGCTGATGCGGCAGTAATCCACCCGGCATTTCTTCCCATAGCCTCAATGACGCAGACGTGGATAGGCAGAGCTTTGATATCTTCAGCTACCTCAGCCGTTGAAGCCGCAATATACCTAGCAGCACTGCCAAAGCCCGGTGCATGATCAGTAATAGCAATATCATTATCAATAGTTTTCGGAATGCCGATTACCCTTATATCATATTGTTTTGCGGCGTTGTAGATTTTCCCGCAGGTATCCATTGAACCGTTTCCACCATTAAACAGCAAATATTTTATATTGTTTTTTACAAGTACTTTAATTATTTTTTCATAATCTGCATCATACAGTTCTTTCCTTGAAGTACCTATCGCTGAGGCAGGTGTATAAGGCAGAAGATTTATATCCTTAACTGACTGATTTTTTAAATCAATGAATTGTTCTTCCAATACCCCATTTACGCCGCCAATTGCCCCATATATAGCCGCTATTTCAGAGTATTTCTTTGCTTCTTCGATTGCGCCATATAAACTTGCGTTTATTACGGCAGTAGGACCTCCACCATGAATAATAAGCAAGTTAGCTCCATTTTTTTCAGACATTTTAAAACCACCTATTTTCAAATTTATTTGGAAATCCTTTATACTTTAACAGTCTTTATTAAACCTCAATTTCCTTCATACGATGAATCTTCATTTCATTGCTTAGGTATACTTTGACTTTGCTTAATACAAGCCACTGTCCATAACAGCGTCCCTTGAATGGCACTGAGCATCACACCAGTTCCATTACAAGGGACGCTGTTATCCGACAGCTAGTTACCTATTGCCTTATGAAAACAGCACCTCTGCTTTGAACATATATTCCTTACACAAATTCGGAACACTACACTATCAGAATTTACTTTTTAAGTTCAGCAAACATCTTTTCCTTATAAGCTTCTACTCCCGGCTGGTCAAAAGGATTAATACCCAATATGGAACCCGATATATAACATGCATATTCAAAGAAGTAAAATAATTGTCCCATATAATACGGCGTCAATTCCGGTATATCAATGACAACGCAAGGAACCCCTCCATCAGTATGAGCTTGTACAGTAGCTTCATAGGCAGTCTTATTTAGATAAGCAAAATCTTTACTATCTATATATTGAAAATCGTCAATATCAAACTCTTCATGAGGAATTTTATAGGATGAACCTTGATTTTCAAGGTTCAGAAAAGTTTCAAAAAGTATCCTTTGCCCTTCCTGTATATACTGGCCTAAGGAATGCAAGTCTTCTGAGAAGGAACACGCTGTAGGATAAATTCCCTTGCCACTTTTCCCCTCTGATTCACCAAAAAGCTGTACCCACCATTTTGAAAAGTAAGATAACAGTGGTTCAAACTGTGACAAAATTTCAATACTGTACCCTTTTCGTAGTAAAATATTACGAATTACTCCATATAATACGGCAGGATTTTCCTCAGGAGTTTTTAAATGTACTTCCTTCTTTATATCCTTCGCTCCCATTAGTAATTCTGTAATATCAATTCCGGCCACCGCAATTGGTAAAAGGCCAACAGCAGTTAATACGGAATAGCGCCCTCCCACATCCAGAGGAAACGGCATCAAAGTATAACCTTTCTTTTTCCCAAGCACTTCAAGATTACTGTTATTTAGTGAACCCGTAGCAATTATTCTTTTTCCCGCTTCTACTTCGCCATATCTTTGCTCCATGTAGTTTCTTATGACTCTAAAGGTAATTCCCGGTTCAAGGGTTGCGAAATTTTTGGCAATAACATTCACATATATCGATTTTCCCTCTAATCTTGAAATAATTTTGTTGATATGATTCGGTGATAAACTATTTCCGGCATATACAACTTCAATTTTATCATCGCCCAGCGCTTCAATGACAGCTCTCGATCCTTGGTTAGAACCTCCGACACCAATCAGTAAAAATATATCCGCTTTCTCTCGTATTTCCTGAGCTTTATTCTTAATATTCACCAATAGTTCATTATTAGCAATAGAATCTATATCTACCCACCCAAGATCATCAAGATTTTCTTTATCAGGGCTAAGAATCTTTTGAATTAATTCCCTATTTGTCTCTATAACACTCTTAATTTCACTTTCGCTTATAAAAGAATAAACCTTTGAACAATTTAAATGTATGGATTTCATAATATTCCTCCTCATAGAATAGTATTAAAACACCCAACACCTATGTAGTCTAAAAAAGTTATTGGATGAATTAATCCTTTTTAATGGAATTTCATTAACCTTAATAACCTATTGATTTAATGAATCCCAGTCCTCCGCAAAGAACCGCAAATTGGATTCAACCACTTTAGCCACAGCCAGCTTGCATGCCTGGGGCACACCGATTAAATCATAGGCTTTGGTATTTTTCCCATGCATTTCTACAAAGGTATCCATGAACGCTCGCTTTACCTCTGTTCCGATATTAATTTTTCGAATCCCTAAGTCAATAGCTTTAGCAAACTGTTTACGTTCGATTCCTGTTCCTCCATGCAACACCAATGGTGTGGCAGTAAGAGAACAACTCCGCTCCAAAATTCCAAAATCAAGTTTTGGCTCTCCTTTATACAAACCGTGTGCATTACCAATAGAGATGGCTAAAGCATCTACGCCTGTTAACTCTGCAAAACGAGGAACATCCAATGGATCTGTCATTTTAGCGTTTTTTACTGCTTCCCCATCTTCCATTCCTGCTAAAGCACCTAGTTCACCTTCAAC
>JBEQCC010000134.1:0-6620 GCA_041639455.1 Pelosinus sp.
GTGTTGTAGCAGGCTATGGTACCATTGATGGTCGCCTAGTCTATGTATTTGCCCAAGATTTTACCGTAGTTGGCGGATCTCTTGGTGAAATGCATGCAGCAAAAATTTGTAAAGTACAAGAGCTAGCTATGAAGATGGGAGTACCGATCATTGGTATTAATGATTCAGGCGGTGCACGAATCCAAGAAGCTGTAGATGCATTATCGGGTTACGGCAAGATATTCTATAAAAATACCTTGGCTTCTGGCGTTATTCCGCAAATTTCAGCGATAATGGGGCCTTGTGCTGGAGGTGCCGTATATTCTCCCGCTCTAACTGATTTTATTTATATGGTTAAAAACACGAGTCAAATGTTTATTACAGGTCCTCAGGTGATCAAAACAGTAACCGGTGAAGAAGTAAGTGCAGAAGAGCTTGGCGGGGCCATGACTCATAATGCTACATCGGGAGTAGCTCATTTTGTTGCAGAAAATGATACGGATTGCTTAGAGCAAATTCGAAGGCTCATTAGTTTTCTTCCCAGCAATAATTTAGATGGATCACCTATTATAGATTCTAGTGACGATCCCTCTCGTACAGAAGAGGAGCTAAATACACTTATTCCTGATCATTCCAATCAATCCTATGATATGAAAGAAATTATCACTAAAATTGTAGATCATGGAGATTTTTATGAAGTGCAGCCTTACTATGCAGCCAATTTGATTACTGCCTTTGCACGGCTAGATGGGCAGACCATTGGTATTATTGCCAATCAGCCCAAAGTAATGGCTGGATGTCTGGATATTAACGCTTCTGATAAATCTTCCCGATTTATTCGCTTTTGTGATGCATTTAACATTTCCTTGCTAAATCTTGTGGATGTGCCAGGTTTTTTACCAGGTACGAATCAGGAATACGGTGGTATCATTCGTCATGGGGCAAAAATGCTGTATGCCTACTCCGAAGCGACCGTACCCAAAGTAACACTTGTCGTCCGTAAAGCCTATGGTGGTTCCTATTTAGCTATGTGTTCTCGGGATCTGGGGGCGGATCAGGTTATTGCGTGGCCGACAGCGGAAATTGCTGTTATGGGACCTGCTGGCGCAGCTAATATTATTTTTAAGAAAGATCCGGATATTGAAATAAAAACGGATGAGTATGTAAAGAACTTTGCCACTCCCTATCAAGCTGCTAAACGTGGTTTTGTCGATATGGTTATCGAGCCGCAAGAAACGCGCCCGATACTGATTAGTACTTTTAGTATGCTTGCGTCTAAACGTGAGGGACGACCGGCCAAGCGTCATGGTAACTTTCCCGTGTGATATTGACGTTGCTTAAAAGATAAGTAAATGGAGGTGACATCAATGGGCCAGCCAATTACAACGGATCCTATTTTGATTGCCGTTATTAATATGACAGTAGTATTTGTTGTTTTGTATGGATTAAGTTTAGTCGTTAATTTAATTCAAGTCATTGATCCTACGCAAAAAAAAAAGAGAGAAGAAATAGAACCTAATTCCTTAGTTAAGACGGCAGTGACAGTTGCCGCAACAAATGTGCTGCAAGAAGATTATGATGAAATGATTATATTGTTTACAGCAGCGATTGCAGCCTATGGTTATAGTAATATGCGCGTTGTTTCAATTCGACCGGCTAATAGCAGTACTTGGTCGCAAGCTGCTCGTATGGAAATGGTAAATACACGAAATCAGATGAATTAATAAATTAAGGAGGAAAATAGATGAAACGGTTTCAGATAACATTTAAAGGGCAAGTTTATGAATTGGATGTTGAAGAAATTAGCAGCTCAGCCCCGACTATAAAAAAATCTGCTCCAGCCCCTGTACCAAATGCTGCTCCAGTAACGGTTCCAATTCCAAAAGTATTGCAGCCTATTGCTCCAGCTGGTGCGCAAACAGTATTTGCACCTATGCCGGGCAAAATTTTGGCTGTGAATATTAAGGCTGGTGATGCTGTAAAACGAGGAGATGTAATCTTTATTTTAGAAGCGATGAAAATGCAGAATGAGATCATGGCCAATGAAGATGGTCAAATATCCAGCGTGAGTGTAACTGTGGGGCAAACCGTGTCAACTGGCGATGTATTAGCTGCTCTTGGCTAGTAAAATTATATAATAAGAAACATAGGAGGAAAAAGAATGGACGCATTTATTGTCTCCTTGCAGGCAGTATGGTCTGACAGCGGTTTTACCGCTTTTACCTCTGGCAATGCCATTATGATTGCTGTAGGAATCATTTTGCTATACTTAGCCTTTGCGAAAGGGTTTGAGCCCTTACTCTTGTCTCCCATTGCCTTTGGTTGTATTTTAGCTAATTTTCCCAAAACTGGTTTTGAAACAGATCCAGGATTAATGCAGTTAATCAGTTTTGGTATTTCCCATGAAGTCTTTCCGCCTTTGATTTTCTTAGGAGTCGGTGCAATGACGGATTTTGGTCCCTTGATTGCACGTCCTTCTACTTTATTGCTGGGGGCAGCTGCACAAATTGGAGTATTTGTTGCTTTAATGGGTGCTATGGCTCTAGGTTTTAATGTGCAGGAAGCTGCTTCAATTGGTATTATTGGCGGTGCAGACGGTCCAACGGCTATTTACTTAACTATGAAATTGGCACCGCATCTTTTAGGAGCTATTGCAGTTGCCGCTTATTCTTATATGTCCTTGGTTCCATTGATTCAGCCGCCAATTATGAAATTGCTGACCACACAAAAAGAGCGGGAGATTGTAATGGATCAATTGCGTCCCGTATCCAAGTTTGAGAAACTTGCTTTCCCCGTAGTTACTACTATTATTATCAGCTTATTATTACCTCCGATTGCATCCCTTATGGGAATGCTGATGCTAGGAAATTTATTTCGTGAATCGGGAGTCACAGCTCGTCTTGCAGAAACCTCTGAAAATGCTCTTATTAATATTGTCACCATTTTCTTGGCAACAGGCACTGGTCTTACGATGAAGGCTGAAAATTTCTTAAACATACAGACTATTTTGATCATTGGTCTTGGTTTGGTAGCATTTGCTTTTGGTACGGCTGGTGGTGTGCTTTTTGGTAAACTCATGAATTACTTTAGCGGCGGCAAGATTAATCCTCTGATTGGTTCTGCTGGTGTTTCGGCAGTGCCTATGGCTGCTCGTGTCAGTCAGGTAGTGGGCCAGCAAGCCAATCCTGGAAACTATTTATTAATGCATGCGATGGGACCAAACGTAGCCGGCGTTATTGGTACTGCTGTTGCAGCAGGCACCATGCTGGCAATGCTCAAGTAGCGCTACAAATCTAACTTTCTTCTAGAAGTATAAGTGAAAAAATGGAGGGAAATGACATGTCACCTGCTATAGCAACACTGATTGTTTTGGCTTTCGTGGCTTTGTTGTTTGTGACAGAAGTAATTCCTTTAGCCATTACGGCTATTGGAGGGGCAATTGTTCTTGGTATTATTGGGATCATTCCAATGAACATGGTTTTTTCAGGGTTATCCAATTCTACAGTCGTTTTATTTGCAGGTATGTTTGTCATTGGTGCATCTATGTTTCACACTGGTTTAGCGCAAAAACTTGGGGAATCCGTGGTGCGTGTTGCAGGAAAAAGTGAAAATGGCTTAATGCTCGGCACCATGGTTATTGCTGCGACGATTTCCTCTGTATCTTCTAATACAGGTACTACAGCTGCTTTAATGCCTGTTATTGTTGGTATTTGTAAAGTGGCAGAAATACCTGCTTCGCGTCAATTGATGCCATTAGCCTTTGGCGCAGGATTATGCGGAATTATTACCCTTGTTGGCACACCTCCCAACATTATTGCTGCAGGAGCGTTAAAGGCAGCCGGTCTTGAAGCTTTTGGATTTTTTGAATTTGCATGGATTGGTATTCCGCTAACGATTGCAGGTATTGCATATATGATGTTTATAGGGAAGTATTTACTGCCCAAGGCTCATATTACAGGTGACCTAGAAATTGATGAAGAGGCCAAACAAGAGGCTACAGCCGGCTCTACTGATCCTAAGAAGATGTGGATCACCGCGTTGACTCTTGTAGCAGTTGTTGTTGTAATGGCTCTTGATTTAAAACAGTTGCCGTTAGAAATTGCAGCGGTTATTGGAGCTCTCGTTCTTGTTCTCACGAAATGCTTAACAGAAAAGCAAGCCTATACAGGAATTGACTGGGTGACCATCTTTCTGTTTGCTGGTATGATGCCGATTGCTACTGCTATGGAAATCAGCGGAGCAGGCAAACTGATTGCTGATCAAGTCGTGAGTATCCTTGGCGGAAACCCCAGTCCATTGTTTGTAACAGCAATTTTGTTCTTACTTTCCGGTGGGTTAACCCAAATCATGTCTAACACTGCATGTACGGCCTTGTTAGCACCCATTGGTATTTCTATTGCCAAAGGGTTAGGAGCAAGTCCTCACGCAGTACTCATGGCGATTGCTGTAGCATCATCTTGCGCATTTGCGACTCCGGTAGGTACGCCGCCGAATACCTTGGTGCTCGGACCTGGCGGTTATAAGTTTATGGATTATGTGAAGGCTGGGACGGGTCTTGTCGTTGTTTGTTTTATCGTATCCATCATTATCATTCCAATGGTATGGCCATTTTTTCCCTAAATAAGTTAAGGGCATAGAAAGGTGGTTAGCAAGGTGACAGAATTAGATCAAGTAGTACGAATTTTATCTGCTTTCTTTACTGCCTTAGTTATTATTTACATAATAGCCAAGATGGTTGGTGAAAAAAGAAAGGCCACATGGTTTAAAAAGCGAACGAAGGCTACCATCTTTACTCGTAGAGGAGTGTTAGGTGAAACATGGCATTTTGGTGTTCCATGTAAGTGGCAAGGGTTTGTTGTTAGTTTCTTAATGTTTAGCATTATTGGTGTTGTAAGTTATTTTATGATTTTTTGCAGTATAACTTTTAACAATTGAAATGTCCTCTCCTATATAACGTAGGTGCATTACATGGTGGAGTCTGTCAACAAGGCACCACCATGTTTTATCATATAGGTATGTTAGCTAGTTGAGGTGGTAAAAAGGTAAAGAGTATGCAATGAGCAGTCTATAATTATAAGAGGGAAAGAGAAATGGAAATAGAACACAGGAGGTATATATGGTAAAATATCAAGAAACATCACAATTTTGTAAAGAGAAGCTTTTCTGGATGGGATTATCTGTAATTGCACTTATCATATGGATGGGAATTGAGGTTCAATCATATATTGCAGGGAAGCCCAGTTTCCTTGGCATCGCTTATATTGGTTTGTTTTGTGGATTGTTACTGTGGCGCTATGCTGTACGCTATACCTATGTCTTAACCAATCAAGAGCTAATCATTACAAGTCAACTTCTCTATGTTTCTCGTACGTTTACAGTCAGCTTGGGTTCTTTGGAGAGCTATTGCAATCAATATAAAGGAAATATCTTTAAGCGTAAGGGCGTAAGCCGCCTTGTTCATCGCTATTCTGCTGCTGATGGCAGAACTACTCGATTGTTGACATTTACGGAGAAAGAAAGACCCTGTGGTTTACTCCTTAAAATCAGCGATACATTTATGAATAAGCTAAAGACCTTGCAACCGAATATATATGAAACTATGTAAGACAATCGAAATCATTAAGAAATGGGTGTAAGAAATATCTCGCAAAAGTTGAGGTATTCCTACATCTATTTTTGCTACATAGAAGA
The DNA here is from genome assembly GCA_041639455.1 of Pelosinus sp. Taxonomy (GTDB): domain Bacteria; phylum Bacillota; class Negativicutes; order DSM-13327; family DSM-13327; genus Pelosinus. Next base: position 5,671 of record JBEQCC010000134.1, read on the forward strand.
ATTTAGACTGTAAACTTTACGGAGATAATGATATACTACAAAGTATATTATTTTTAGCAGCTATATTTTATTATGGAGAGGAGTAGCGCGCATCTAGCGCTAAAGGATAATGGATTTTGTTGCAATTGATTTTGAAACGGCCAATGCCAGTCGATCGAGTGTGTGTAGTATGGCGGCTGTAACAGTAGAAAATGGACGGATTGTGCGCTCAGCTTATTCGTTAATTCGACCACCTGTATTACAGTTTGATTTTCGTAATATACAAGTTCACGGCATACATCCAGAGCAGGTGTTGAATAAACCAACTTTAGATCAATAGTGGGAAAGAATCCGTCCTCATCTTGAAAATAAGATCGTGATCGCTCACAATGCGACCTTTGATATTAGTGTATTACGAAGTATCTTACGAGAATATTCTTTACCAGTTCCTGCGTTTAAGCATGCTTGTACGGTTCAAATTGCCAAAAAAGCATGGCCAGGTGGAGAAAACTATAAGTTAAATACCTTGGCCCAGCGTTTTCAAATTGATTTTGATCATCATAATGCTCTGCATGATGCTCGAACTTGCGCTCAAATCGCTCTGCTTGCCGGACAGGAATTAAAAGCGAATAATTTTTTGCAGCTGATGCATTTGCTAAAGCTTTCAGTAAAAGATTTTGTGTAAGTGTAATGGACATGAAAAGTAATTTTAAAATATTTTTAGTTTACGTAGACTGATATTATTATTCATGTGGTGTTGGCATATAACTAGAACAAATATATATAGGAACGTTTATGGAGGAGTCTGTCACCGACAGGCTTCTTTTTGCATTTTTGGGGAAGGCTAAGTCAAATGAGAGGGGGGAATTTAAATGATTAGGAACAAAATTTTAATGAATGAGCTTTATAGGATTATTATCAAATACTAGGCCGATAAGAGGAGACGTTATATGGAAAAATCACTCATTGCC
>JBEQCC010000135.1:0-6619 GCA_041639455.1 Pelosinus sp.
ATTTGATGCTCTGTTGAACATACCTAGAATAGTAGAGGAAACCAAAGAAGCCACCCAGTGGCAGTGCGGAAAAGTCCTGCGCGGACTGCTCCAGCCTTCGGCCTGTCTTTTGTTTGGAAAAGCTTGTAGACCTGAACATCCCATTGGATCATGTATGGTGTCTGTAGAAGGTACTTGTGCAGCATGGTATAAGTACGGAGCAGGGAGGTGGCAGGTGTGAGTAATGAACGTGTTCAGTTAGCCCATGGCAGCGGCGGGAAGTTAAGTCATGATTTAATAAAAGACGTAATGTGGCCTGCTTTTGCCAATGAGATCTTAGGAGAAATGAATGATGGGGCGCAGCTTCATATCAGCGGATGCCGATTGGCTTTTTCTACAGACTCTTATGTAGTGAAACCTTTGTTTTTTCCTGGCGGAGATATTGGCAAGCTGGCAGTTTGCGGCACAGTAAATGATGTAGCGATGAATGGTGCTCTCCCCTTGTATTTAAGTGCGGGTTTTGTACTGGAAGAAGGTTTTCCGATCGCTGATTTGCAGCGTATTGTTGCCTCCATGCAGCAAGCTGCCAAGGAAGCTGGCGTGTATATCGTAACCGGAGATACGAAGGTCGTGGAAAAAGGAGCGGTGGATGGTATTTATATCAATACTGCTGGAATTGGCAAGATCATGGATAATATTCACATCTCAGGTAAAAATGCTTTGCCTGGACAGAATATTATTTTGAGCGGCTATCTAGGTGAGCATTCTTTGGCGGTAATGGGAGAACGACATGGATTACAGTTTCCTCAAAGTGTACGCAGTGACTGTGCGCCACTCAATGGCCTGGTAGAGGCGATGCTGACGGCAGTACCTGACGTAGCTGTGCTGCGAGATCCAACCCGGGGCGGTCTTGCAACAACTCTAAATGAAATTGCTCTGCAATCGGGGGTCGGTATTATGCTGGAGGAAACTCACATTCTTATATCATCAGCTGTACAGGCTGCATGCGATATTTTAGGTTTTGATCCGCTGTATTTGGCAAATGAAGGAAAAATGATTGTTTTTGTGGAACCGGAGTCGACCAATCAAGTATTGGATATTATGCAGCAGCATGTTTACGGGACTGAGGCGCGAGTGATCGGTACTGTTGTGAAGGAACCGCGTGGACAGGTTGGCTTACGTACCAGGATTGGCGGCGTTCGATTACTGGATATGCTGGTAGGTGATCAATTGCCGCGCATATGTTGAATAAGCTATAGGAGGTGATTCCTATCAACCTAGGTTATGGTCTTAAATTAGAATTGAACCAAAAGTTAATGATGACACCTGAACTACGGCAGGCAATCGCCATTTTGCAGCTTTCTGCTTTGGAATTGTCAGATATGATCGAACAAGAAATTATGGAGAATCCTGTATTAGAGATAGCGGAAAAAGAGGTTGATGATCCTGAAGCAGATCCTGTAAATGAAAATCCAAAAGAGCAGCTGGATGATTACTTGAACTGGGATGATTACTTTAATCAAGGAATTGATAAGAAGTCTGAGTATATGGTAGTTGATGATGAAAAAACTACTGTAGAAAAGTTCGTAAAAAACAATGTTTCTTTGCATGAGCATTTGGAATTCCAATTGCATTTGGCGGTACGAGATGAGGCTGCCAAACGAATAGGACATTATCTGATTGGCTGCATTGATGAAAATGGTTATTTATGCGGTACGTTGTCAGAAGCTGCGGATACCTTAGGCACTAACGAAGATCGGGTTTTGGAAGTTCTTAACCTGATCCAGACCTTTGATCCTATGGGGGTAGGAGCTCGGGACTTACAAGAATGCTTATTGCTGCAGTGTCAGCAAAAAGGCACTTATACTACACTGGTGGAAGATATTATTTGTCATTATCTGCCTGAGGTGGCAGCAGGCAAGTATAAGGCAATTGCAGAAAAATTAAACTGCAGTCCTCAGGAAATACAACAAGCGGTAGATGTAATTCGTACCTTTGATCCCAAACCAGGCCGCGCATTTGGTAATGACCAGTGCAGTTATATCGTGGCCGATATGACTGTGGAGAAAGTAAATGGCAAGTATGTGATTACTGTAAATGACACGAGTGTTCCTAAATTGACGATTAATCCTTATTATCGCCGTGTGGCGGTTGATGCTGACAGTGAGTCCAAGAAGTTTATTGAAGGCCGTTTAAACTCTGCCATTTGGCTGATTAAGAGCATTGAACAGCGCCGTCGCACTTTATATAATGTGATGGAAGCGATTATTGAGCTGCAGCAGGACTTTTTTGATAAAGGCGCAAAGTTTTTGCGGCCTTTGGTGATGAAAAAAGTAGCTGAAAAGATAGAAGTCCATGAATCTACCGTGAGTCGTGCAATTGCTAATAAATATGTAGATACGCCTCATGGGCTCGTCAGCTTGCGCAGTTTTTTTTCGACAGCTGTACAAAGCAGTGATGGCAGCCAAGATGTATCTGCAACAAAAGTGAAGCAAAAAATTAAAGAATTAATTAATACCGAAGATTCTTCTGATCCTTTTAGTGATCAAGCATTATCAGAGATTCTCTGCCAACATGGAATGAAAATTTCCAGGCGGACTGTAGCTAAATACCGGGAGGAACAAAATATCTCCTCATCGGCAAAACGTAAGCGGTATTGAAGTAATAAGAGGCGTAACTTGCAATAGTTACGTCTCTTATTATGGGGGAAAGTATAGAAAGAACAAAAAAAGAAACGATTTTTTTCAGATTATTAAAATGGCAATGATTGTGTGCAGTGAAAAAAGAATGTATACTATACGTTAGATATTGTGATTTATATGCGGTTATTTTGCGCCTTTGATGCAAACAAGGGGGTTTAGATATGGTAGTAGAGTGGGAAATGGCGATTCGATTATTACTGGCCAGTTTTTTGGGCGGTTTTATTGGCTATGAACGGGAATCACATCATAAGGCCGCAGGGCTCAGGACGCATATTTTGGTGTCCATTGGTTCTTGTTTAATCATGATCTTGTCAATTAAAATCTATACATCAGTACAGGGATATACAAATGCCGATCCCAGCCGGCTGGCAGCCCAGGTAGTCAGCGGCATTGGTTTTCTAGGTGCAGGCAGTATTATGAAAGAAGGCTCTACGGTTAAAGGGTTAACAACCGCAGCCAGCTTATGGGTGGTATCTGGTGTGGGCTTGGCTGTAGGCAGCGGATATTACATGGGAGCTTTCATGACGACTGCTTTTGTATTTCTGACATTAAGCATTTTATCCCGCATTGAAAAAAAAAAATATCCTTCCCTTGTGGAGTTAGCGATTACGACTATTGACACACCTGGGCAAATCGGGAAAATTGCTTCGATACTGGGGGTACATGGCATTCAAATTCGAAATGTAGATGTTCGGGAGCAAAAAGAATTGCTTAAAATAGTCTTTACGGTATATATTCCTAAACAAGCAGAACGGAATCAGGTGACAGTTGGTCTTTTAAATATCTCTGGGATTACCAATGTAGATTTTGATGCATAATGATACAGTTGTGAATGGGGGTAATGGGTTGTGAATTACAATTTGTTGCTGAATATACTAAAAGCTGAAGTACTGCCAACAGTGGGGAGCCTGGAGGCTGGGGCAATTGCTTTGGCTGCTGCTTATGCAAGTGAGACATTAGGCGGAAGATTTGACTGCATTTCCATCATCGTGAATGCAACGGCGAACACAGATGGTGCAGCTGCAGTCATTCCCGGCACAAAAGAAACAAGTTTGGAGATTGCAGCAGTGCTAGGAGCCATAAAAAGACAACCTGAAAAGCAACTATTTATATTAGCAAGTATAACGGCTGAGGAACTGGATCAAGGAAAAGAATTTCTAAAACAAAAAGACGTTACCATTTCCATTGATGATAACAAGGCGGGTTTATGGATTGAAGCATATCTTAGATTCGGACAGGAAGAGTGTCATGTTGTTATCAAAGATACACATACTAATGTAATCAGTATTACAAAAAATGGACAATTTATTTTTAAACAAGATTTGACTGGGGAGAGGGCAAAGGAACGTGCTGTTTTTCAAGGAGAGGAAATACGCATTGCAGATATGATTTCCATCGTTGAGAAGATGCCTTGGTATGAGATGGAGTTCCTGCTGGATGGTGTAGAAATGAATTGTTTTGCCGCAGAAATTGGTATTGCCAGAAAAATGGGGCTGGGTATTGGTACATTCTTTCACTCCTTAATAGCTGAGGGTGTGCTATCAGATGATATCGTCAATTATGCAAAGATGTTAACAGCCGCTGCTGCTGATGCCCGTATGTCTGGTGAAAACATTAAAATTATGAGCTGTGCAGGCAGTGGCAGCTATGGAATAACAGCGATTCTTCCCGTGTATGCTGTAGGTAAAAAAATATGTGTTTCTAAAGAACGATTAGCCAGGGCTATTGCCATTAGCCTTGGGATTACCATTTATATAAAAGTTCGTACCGAGCGTTTATCAGCTTTATGTGGCTGTGCCACGGCAGCCGCGGCAGGTGCCAGTGCTGCCATTACATGGTTGATGAATGGTGATCAGAGAAACATTGAAAATTCTATAAAAAATGTTATTAGCTGCTTGACAGGGATAATTGATGATGATAAAACAGGATGTGGGCTAAGACTGTCTATCGCAGCAGCTGCTGCAGTAGAGAGTTCCTTAATGGCCCAACGTCACATTGTTGTTCCCGCCAATACTGGAATGATTAGTGATTCGATTGAACAGACGATCAGGAATTTAGGACAAGTGATCCGGCCATAATGTTTCATAGGAATAGAAGTATTGCGGATGTTAAATTAGAAAAGAATAGTGTATAGTAAAGATAATAGTTGTATTTTCTGGATATAGATCGAATTTTGTATTTTAAACTAAAATAAATGGGGTGGAAAAAATGGCAATAGACGTTTTGAAATTTTTAGCCAATGGACCTGTGATTCCCTCGGCCAGGTCAATGGAAGATTTTAAAATTGCTTTAACCCATACGGTTTCTCCGAGTGTAGTACTGCTGTTTGGTGATATTAATACATTACCGACGCTGATTTCTCAGGCGAATGAGCATAAGAAACGTATTATACTACACTTGGATTTACTGGATGGTATTGGTAAAGACAAAGCAGGTATTAAATTCTTAGCACGCTTAGGGATTCACGCCATTATTACAACTAAATCCCATCTGTGCCGATTTGCGCGGGATGAGGGAATGATTGTAGTACAACGGTTATTCTTAATGGATTCAGATTCATTGCGTACCGGTTTGAATTTAGTGCGTAATTTTAAACCGGATGCCATTGAAATATTACCTGGATCTGTGCCTGAAAGTGCAGTACAGGAACTAGTTCGTGAAACAGGTCTGCCAATTTTAGCCGGTGGCTTAATACGCACCAAGGAAGATGTGAATCATGCGATAGAGAGGGGAATTTCGGCAGTGAGTACCAGCCGGCGGGATTTATGGGATGATATTATGGTTGATGGCAAATAAAAAGATAGAGCCCATTATGACTGTATAAAAATACATTTTAAAAAATTATTAAATAATATGATGAATTCAGTTTATTTAGCAGGAGTTTTAACTGCTATGTAGAAGTATAACAACATAGAGAAAAAGAATCCAGTTGATAGTTTAAATACATGAATGTTGCAACAAAGTAATGACTAAAAACTTAGTTTTAAAATGTTAAAATTTTCAGTCTATTTAGCAGGAGATTTCAATATGATGTAGAAGTTATAATTTAAAGCAGACTGTTTCTTCTATGTGTGGATTTTAAATAAATAGCTTTGGACTAGAGATTAAAGAGAAGTCCGTTTATTCCTCTGGATATGTATATATAGAGGTGTGAATGGGGTTCTCTTTTTCATCTAATAATCATGGAAAAGGATGGTGAAAAAGGGGAAAATATGTAATTCTGTTAAGGGATAGTGTGTTAGTTTTGTGAATCGTAGAAAAATCTAACAAACATTAAGGAGGATTGGACTTATGGGGAATTATTTTTTTGGTGAATTTTTTGGTACAATGGTACTTATAATTTTTGGTGCTGGTGTTTGCGCTAACGTTCTATTAAAAGATTCAAGAGCAAGTGCAGGTGTATTAAATGGTGGTTGGATTTCAATTACCGCAGGCTGGGCTTTTGCTGTATTAATGGGTGTAGTAACTGGTGTCGCTACTGGTGGTGCGGGTGAGTTAAGTCCAGCAGTGACATTCTTTAAATTATTAGCTGGCATATATACTGTTCCTGTGGCTGTTGGTGCAATGGTATGCCAAATTGCTGGTGCCATTGTTGGTTCGGCTATCGTTTGGCTGGCTTATCTTCCACATTGGGAAATTACTGAAGATAAAGGTTTGAAATTAGGTGTATTCTCTACTTCTCCTATGATTCGCGGAAAAAATATGTCCGCTCTGCTTTGCGAAATCATAGCAACCGCAGTGTTATTGATTTGTCTCTTCTCTCTGGGGAATAAAAATGTGGTAGGTACTGCTGGCATGAGTCCTGGATTTGGTAATTTGCTTGTTGCAATCGTTATTTGGGCAATGGGCTTAAGCTTAGGCGGTCCTACTGGCTATGCTATGAATCCTGCACGTGACCTTGGCCCTCGTATTGCTCACGCAATATTACCGATTGCTGG
>JBEQCC010000136.1:0-6598 GCA_041639455.1 Pelosinus sp.
CATGTTTAGCTACAACAAGCCCAGCACCTGCTACCACAAAAGCTACCGCTGTAGATACATTGAAGGTACCTGTTCTATCCCCGCCTGTACCACAAGTATCAATCATTTCCCTGCTGCCAAATTGTACCTTTAATGAATGATTGCGCATGGTCTGAGCAAAACCAGCAATTTCATCAATGGTTTCACCCTTTATTCGTAATGCTGTAATAAAAGCACCAATCTGTGCTTCAGTCCCGCCTCCAGACATAATGATATCCATGGACAATTGTGCATCTTCCCGCGATAAATTTTCTCCCGATACGACTTGAGCCAAAAATTCTTTGAGCATAACCATTCCTCCTTATAAAATAAATGAATCTATAAAAATAAAAAAATCACTCCACCCCTGAAAGGGGCGAAATGATTCGCGATACCACCCTAATTTAGAAAGCTAATGCTTTCCCTCTACTCAGGTACGAGATATTACATCTGATACCCTAGCACAATAACGGGGGCAACCGGCTCATCCTACTGACCTATTGCGTTCAGTGAGCAGCTCACAGGCCCATTCCATAGACTCTTTGGGTCGGTCATCACACCTCCAGTTGCCTGGTCACCGACTCGCTGATCCAAAGTTTGTATATGTACTTCTCCTGCTCATAGCGGATTACACATTCTATTAAGGCACATTTTATTCAAATTTTACTATGCTGTCAAGAGTTTTTTTATCTTTTGTTTTCTCTTATTGTACAAATGTTTTTATTTAATAATTGTCATGTAACATTTATCTATTTTATTTTAAATTTAAAACTATTACTTGACACTTTTCAATACTTTGATATAATGGAAAACAGTTACTGGAAAATCAAGTATTATCGGAGGATGTTTTTATGACACATCTCACCTATAAAGCCATTGAACAAAAACAATATTTTTACTTTTTTGGTTGGAGCTACTTTTTTAGCTTCGACTTTTTCGGATGGAAAAAAGTGAATATATGGTTTTTCAATGAGCATTATAGATGGAAATGTCAACTAGCAGCAATCCGATAAGGACAATTTATTTCCACCATCTCTACAAGACTCATTTGAGTCTTATTTTTTTACCCGATGGCTAACCGCTCTAAAAACTCTCATCATTCTACAAGCAGAAGTTAGTCGCGCTTATCCATTACCATATATCCAATTTTAAGTTACAAAGTAAAATAATAGGGGGAATTTATTATGGTTATCGTATTGCATCCTTCTGTAACAACAGAGCAAATTGAAGAGTTAAAGGCAGAATTAGAAAAAGGCGGCTGCAGTGCTTGGCCTACGTATGGAGAATTTCAGACGATTATCGGCGTAGTGGGCAGCACTCATAAACTTGATAAAGATAAACTGGCAAGTAAAAACTATGTAGAAAAGGTATTATCTGTACAGGAACCTTATAAGAAGGCAAATCGAGTCTTTCATCCAGAAGATACAGTCATTCCAATTGGAAATCAAACCATCGGCGGTAATAAATTAACAATTATTGCTGGTCCTTGCTCAGTTGAAAGCGAAAGTCAAATTTTGTCTGTAGCGAATCAAGTCAAAGCAGCAGGCGCTGGCTTCTTGCGTGGCGGAGCTTACAAGCCAAGAACCTCACCTTATAGTTTCCAAGGCTTAAAAGAGGAAGGACTGGAATTATTGAAAATTGCCAGAGCAGAAACAGGGCTGCCAATTGTCTCCGAGATTATGTCCGTAAGCAAATTGGATAAATTCGTTGAAGATGTGGATATTATTCAAATTGGTGCAAGAAATATGCAAAACTTTGACCTGTTGAAAGCAGTAGGACAAACTAATAAACCAATTTTATTAAAACGAGGATTAAGTGCTACCATTGAAGAATTACTTATGTCAGCAGAGTATATTATGGCTGAAGGTAACGACAATGTTATTTTATGCGAAAGAGGCATTCGCACTTTTGAAACCTATACCCGTAATACTCTAGACTTAAGTGCCGTACTCGCCATAAAGAAATTAAGCCATCTTCCTGTTATCATTGATCCTAGTCATGCTGCGGGAAAATGGTGGATGGTCGAGGCCCTTTCAAAGGCATCCATTGCCGTCGGTGCTGATGGACTGATTATTGAAGTACACAACGATCCTGCCAATGCAAGCTGCGATGGACCACAATCCATTACACCTGAACGTTTTGCCTCATTGATGGAGTCCTTAGCGCAGATTGCTAAAATTGAAAATCGTACGATCTAATTCTACACTTCAGGAGGTTAACAAATGAGCGGCTCATGGGGTAAAAAAGTTCAGTATACTATTTTTGGCGAAAGTCACGGAAAAGGGATCGGTATTACCATTGACGGATTACCGCCCGGTTTTGAAATTGACTTAGCAGAAGTAACCCAGGAGCTAGAGCGTCGCGCCCCTGGGAAAAATCCTTTATCAACAGCACGTAATGAAAAAGACGCATTTACGATTTGGAGTGGTTTTTTAAATGGTAAAACAACAGGAAGCCCACTTTGTTCCATCATTGAAAATAAAGATCAAAGGTCTGTCGATTATGAATCCTTAGCTTGGAAATTTCGTCCTGGACATGCGGATTATACTGGTTCAATAAAATATAAGCACTTTAATGACTTGCGAGGCGGTGGGCACTTCTCCGGCCGCCTCACCGCTCCTCTCGTATTCGCCGGTGCAATTGCTAAGCAGCTTTTGAGACAACAAAACATTCATATTGGATCTCATATTCAGCGTATCGCTTCTATTTCAGAATCTCCATTTGATGCTGTTTCAATCGACCAGACAATACTAGAGCAATTACAAACAAAATCATTCCCAGTACTCGACCCTGCTGTAGGAGAATCAATGCAACAATGCATTCTCTCAGCCAAGACCGCGGGAGACTCAGTAGGCGGTATCATTGAAGCAGCTGTCATACACCTGCCTGCCGGCCTAGGTGATCCTTTTTTTGACTCCCTAGAAAGCACACTGGCACATCTGTTATTTTCTATTCCTGCCGTTAAAGGTGTGGAATTTGGTGCCGGATTTACTTTTGCCCAAATGCGCGGCAGTCAAGCCAATGATGCGATGTATAGTAAAGATAATGTGATTGTGACCTCCACTAATCATAATGGGGGAATCCTAGGAGGAATCTCCAATGGCATGCCTCTCATTTTTCGTGTAGCCATAAAACCAACCCCCTCGATTTCTTTAGAGCAGGATACTGTGAATGCAAAAGGTGAAAATATCTCTATTATGATAGAAGGCCGTCATGATCCTTGTATTGTCCACCGTGCGATACCTGTTGTCGAAGCTGCAGCTGCAATGGCTATTTGGGATGTATTATAGGCAACTTTAAATTTAAGAGCTTTTGGATTTTTGATCACAAAAAGTCAGCGTCTAGGTATTTACCTTAGACGCTGATTTTAATTAAAAAGTTTCTATTTCATAATATCTAATAAGTAAAGTTTAGTCAGTAATAGCTAATTGCTCGGTGTCCTGACTTTTTGCAATTACTTGTAGAATCTGATCTACTGCAGAATGTAATGACAAACCGTTGGTGATTCGATAATGACAACACCCCTCATATAAATGCTGTCTCTGTTCATATAAGCTGTAAATTCTCTCTACATTATCTTCCAACAACGGACGAGCTGCAGCGTCAATCGTTTCTATTATCATTTCAATTGGTCGTTCAATATAAAAGATAGTACCTTTTTGCTGCAATACGGCTATATTCTCAGGACAAATCACTACACCGCCTCCAGTAGCAATAACAATTGACTTCTTACTGCTAACTTCGCGAACTGCATTGCTTTCAATCTGACGAAAATATGACTCTCCTAATAAAAAAAGCTCAGAAATAGTCTTATTCTCTTTTTCCTGTATATATTGATCAATATCACAGAACTCAAGTTCTAATCGTTCAGCAATAATCGAACCTAGAGACGTCTTACCACTACCCGGCATACCAATCAACACAATATTATTATGAAATTTCATACATACACCGCCTACTATTTTTTATCAGAAAAACGCTTCGCGTCCTTTTGTCATTGCAAGCAGAATAAAGCAATCTCTTAACATAAAACAAAAAAATAAGACTCTAACGAGTCTTATTTTTATCACAAAGCAACTATCTACTTACCTGCTCGTGTTTAAGCTCTCATTTAATAGCCTATTCATTTGATACATCCTAAAATAGCCAGCACTATAAAAATAGCCCCAACTAAAAAAACTAAAATATTGATTTTGAAGTCTCTGAGTTAAGAATGTAATCACTATTATCCTCCACTCAACATAATGCTATTTTCATTATACCAACTAAACAACAATTGTCAAGTATCTCTCAAAAAACAATGATGATATTAACAATTTGTTATTATTTTATCGTTTTTAAAAACAAACGTCTTATCGGAATATACTTTTCTAAAATTATTGTAGTTCTATTTTAGATTACCTACATTCCATGGTTTTTTTTACAATATGGAACACTGTATTTAAATCTTCAATCGGCACTTGCCCTGGTGCAGAACTGCTTTGACCTACTGCAAAACTAACGGTTGAGCCAAACACTCCTCCAAACAGGCGAGTTACAGCACCAAGCCCTCCCATGGACATGCTAATTACTGGAATCTTCAACTTATTTTTTGCTTCTAAGGTTACAGTCAATAGTGTAAGAATATCTTCTAATGTTTCGGGCATAACTGCCACTTTTGCAACATCAGCACCATATTGCTCTGCTTGTGTGAACTTTTGCTCTAAGCTTTCTTTACTTGGCGTGCAATTAAAATTATGAAAGGATGCAATTATTTTCGTACTATTTTCTCGCGCTACTTTGCATAGCTGTTGAAAGTGTTCTGGCAGATTGCTCAATTCACAATCCACATATTCTACACTTGTATTCGTGCAGATGGCTGCATTTAGTTCAATCACTTCACTATCTGACAGTGGAATAGTTTGACCGCCTTCCCGAGTAGAACGAATCGTAAAAATGATCGTTAAATCGCCCGCAATCCCTTTGATTTTATTCGCTAAGGCAACTACTTCATCAGTATTGGCAATACCTTCAAAGAAATCGGCACGCCATTCAATAATATCCGGTTTTTTCTCTAAAATATTTGCTAATTCAGCTAATACCATTTCTTGATTTTTTCCCACTAGAGGAGTACATATCAATGGCTGTGTTCCTTCTCCAATTACCTTCCCCAATTACAATTAACCTCCCGATTATATGGAATTTACTCTCCAGCATCACTCTAGATTTATTATGATTTACTAACAGTAATAAAATCTATACTGCTATTTTACTACGAAAAATACTTCATTTTATATAATGCATCCTTACCTTAAAAAATAATCATAACGTTTATGGGCTGCATTTGCAATATATTCATATATAACCTGCAAATTCTACATTACAGGTCTTCACTCATAGTTGCAATCAATTTAATCCGAATCAAGAATTAAAGAGGATTTACTATATTTCTCCATTATTATTACTATATGCATGTCAATATAACGCTTTTTAGACCTAAAGACAAATGAGTCCTATAATTCTTATGACTTAGCTTAATGCTATTCTTGCTTCGATATATACCAATACGGTAAGGCCACAAATACGATACCGCCTATCATATTCCCTAAGCTAACCCAACTAATATTATAGATAAAACCAGAAAGAGAAACCGCATCTGCTCCCGGCATCATCAACACTGCTGACAGCAATGTCATATTTGCAAACACTGTGTTCAAAACCAGTTGTAATAAAGGCAAAAAGACACCAAAAGATCATGATGAGCTTTCCAGCTTCTTCTTTCATTTTAAAAGAGCACCAAATCGCAAGGCAAACCAAGATGTTACACAGTATTGCCCTTGACAAAAGCTCCATCCATGGCAAAGATACTTTGCTCTGTGCAATTTTCGCCATTAACAACGCCGTACTGCCTTGCCCAAGCCCAGATAAAATGAATAAAGAAGCTACTAAAAAAGAGCCTAGTAAATTCCCAATAAAACTAAGAATGTGAACAGCAAATACTTCACCTATTGTTACTTTCTTTTCCATCTTGCCAATTGTCATAATCAAATTATTACCTGTAAAAAGCTCTGATCCAGCCATAATAACTAAACTCAACGCAATACCAAAAGAGGTTCCCATAATAATTCTCATTGCCGGCGATTCAGACTGAAATAAAATTCCGCCAATCGTAAAAATAAGTACTACACCAAGACCAACATACATACCTGCTAGGGCAGATGATAATAAATATTTGACGGGACTTCCATTTAGAAGTGTGCTCTTTGCCTGCGCTGCGTTTGAAACTTTTTTTATGTCTTCGTAATACATCTAACGCCTCCAAGACTAATCGACCTAGCTTACTATTCAATAGAAATCATAAATAATTATTGTTTTTTTATTACTAAGCAGGAAATGAAAGTAATCAATCGAAGATAGTATGCAATACTAAGGAGGTGTGTCATGACAATTGAATTTACCTGTTTGTCCTGTACTCGAACCTTTGCAATCCCAATTTCCGACTTATTCAAAACAGATTATTTATCTTGCATTTGTTGCGGAAAGCCAGTACCCATTGACCTAATCAATTCACTGCAACATGTATGCAGAAGTTTTTCTTTAG